>JAQCAO010000009.1 GCA_027731885.1 Actinomycetota bacterium
ACTTCTTCTCTGAGGCCAGTTGGTCTTCCCAGTGAACTCCTGCCGCTCCGGCTTGAATCATTGACTTCATTAATTCATATGCATTGAGCGGTCCACCAAAACCTGCTTCAGCATCGGCGACAATCGGCACAAGCCAATCAAGGCTCGCTGGACCTTCGACGCGTTCTACTTGATCAGCGCGCATCAAGGCGTTATTGATTCTGCGGACAACGGCCGGAACAGAGTTAGCGGGGTACAGGCTCTGATCTGGATAGGTGTGTCCGGAAAGGTTGGCATCTCCGGCAACTTGCCAGCCAGAGAGATAGATCGCCTTCAGCCCAGCCTTAACCTGCTGAACCGCTTGGTTGCCGGTCAGCGCGCCCAGCGCCGCTACCCATTTCTCGGTATGAAGCAGGTCCCAGAGGTTTTCAGCCCCGCGACGAGCCAGGGTGGAATCTTCGGTAATCGAGCCGCGAAGGCGCACCACATCTTCAGCGGTGTAATCACGCTTGATCCCCGCCCAACGTGGGTTGGTATCCCACTCTTTTTGCAATTCTTCTGCGCTCTGGCTGTTGCTACCGATCTGGCTCTTCATTCCCGCACTCCTTTTTCTAATGTAAAACAAGGGTTTTTGTGCCCTTTGGTCGAATAAGTAGAGTATTGGGCACTTTCCAGGGCTTTGCACGGGTTTTCTGGCAGAAATAAAGCAATATTTCTGTCTGGCAGAACTTCCCCTATTCTGCTGTGGATGGAACAATTAAATATGAGCGATTTAGAGAAAGAGTTCGATCCGCTGATTGTTGGCCGACGGATTCGCGAGCTGCGAACCAAGCAGGGAATGAACCTTGAAGTCTTAGCCCGTGCGATCGAACGTGCACCTTCACAAATTTCGGCTATTGAAAATGGAAAGCGCACGCCACCAATTCAACAATTGCAGAAGATCGCACAAGCACTTGGGGTTTCTTTAACTCAATTACTAAATTCCGAAATTTTAAGTGAGCGCACCGCAAATGAACTTGAAATTGAACGCGCTCAGCGTGGCGGACTTTATGCATCGTTGGGTTTGCCAGATGCTTTCATCGGGAAGACTATAAGTAATAACATTATTGAAATTATTCTTGGTCTGCAACGCGAAGTCGAAAGGTTGCACCTGCAGCGGTCGGCAACTCCTGAAGAGGCGCGAAGAGTCAATATAGAACTTCGTCAAGAGATGCGAAGAATTAATAATTATTTTCCGCATTTGGAAGAAGAAGCCAAGAGCCTTTTAGCAAAAATTGATCATAGCTCGGGTCCTCTATCAGAGCGCCTAACGGCCGAGCTGGCCAATAAATTGGGTTTTACTCTGCACTATGTTCAAGATTTACCAGCGTCAACAAGAGTGATCACTGATGAGAAAAATGGGCGAATATACCTGCCGATGCGCCGCGAAGGTCGCGATGCGCGTACTATTTTGCTGCAAGCACTAGCTGGCCATGTTCTTAAGCATCCTTCGCCAAATGATTATCGTGATTACTTATCACAGCGGGTACAGACCAATTACTTAGCCGGTGCTTTATTGATGCCCGAAGCAAATGCTGTTAAATTCCTGCAGGATGCTAAGGCTAAACGAGAGCTATCTGTAGAAGACCTGCGCGATTATTTCGGTGTTAGTTATGAAAATGCGGCCCACAGATTTACTAATCTGGCAACGGTTCATCTAGGCCTGCCAGTTCACTTTCTCAAAGTCCACGAAAGCGGCGCTATTTCAAAGGCTTACGAGAATGACAACGTCGCCTTCCCATCAGATGTCTTTGGCTCAGTAGAAGGCCAGATCGTCTGCCGCAACTGGAGCGCTCGAAAAGTCTTCACCATCAAGGATCGATTTACTCCGTACCACCAGTACACCGATAAGCCAGTCGGTACTTATTGGTGCACCTCAAGAATCCAAACCAGCGCTCAGGGCGATTTCTCAGTCAGCGTCGGCACAAACTTCGAATCAGTGAAGTACTTCAGAGGAAGAGATTCAAATACTCGATATAAGTCTTCTTGTCCCGATGCGAAATGTTGCCGCCAAGCTCCAGCAGAGTTAGAAAATAAATGGGGCGAGATGATTAGACCAACTCCGCGTTTGAACTCTAGTTTGCTAGCTGCAATTCCACAGAATGGCTTTCTAGGAATCGAGCAACGAGAAATTCTAGAATTTTTGGAAGATCAGGTCGATTCGTAACTTTTAGATATCACTTAACTTAAAAGCTACCCAAGATTTCACGCTTTGATGTGCCCCTAGTACGAGTGCTTTATCTTGCTCGATAGCTTCGGTTAGTGAGATGACCGGAGATGAAAAGGGCTCGATCGTGATGAGTCTATCTCTACCCCAAAGTGGCCAGGCTTTAATGCCTCCAAGCACCATCCAGATCCAGCAATAAGGAAAGACTTTCTTATCCCATTCCAAGGTAATATCTGTTTGTAAAGATGAATTTCTAAATGTCACTGAACTTTTAGACATAGGTCCAAGAATAATGTGGCCATCGGTTCCGTCATCTGCTCCGAAGGTGCTGACATCTACCGCGTTACCTTTGCTATCGAGTGCGGTTGGCCATTTTGATTGGCTATCTGGTTTAAAGCGATAAGTCGGTCCCGGATAATTTGGGACTTCAATTGGCTCACCTGGATTTACGATGATTTCCATACCCGGGTCAATGAAAGGCCCACCAATAACAAGATGTTGACCCCACTGAAACTTTATCTCTTCCCCACTTAAGTTTTCTACAGATTCGTCGAAGCGAAGTTCTCCGTTAGTCAGCGTCATTACTCTGATTAAGCGCAAAGGTAGACGACGTAGATTTACTGAGAACTCAACAGAAAGTTTCTTTTCTAAATCTTCAATTATTCTGTAATCCCACGAGAGCATTGCGACTTCACCATGTCCGCCAAATGATGCGCCCTTATAATCAACAGGATATTGGGCATTTGGTAATACCTCTTGCCAACCACCACTGAAATGATCGAGAAAATTACCCATTGGCGCTTGCGTGGATTGATCACCTTCGCGATACCTGACAATATCTTCTTGGCCATGCCAAAGGAGTTCCAAATCTAACTTCTTAGAACGTAGCTCCAATATCTCTGCGCCACGAGTAAGGCTAACTTTAAGATGAATTTCTGGTGAGGTCATCTCGATGATCTCGTGACCTTCCCAAAGTGCAAGACGCCCATAGTGTCCGTAGGCGCGACGCGTGAATGGGTCTCTTGGTCCTTTAGTTGTCATAGCAATACTCGCAATCAGGTCTTAACTCTTGGGTAAGCCAGTTTTACTATCTAAGCCATAGCATTTAGCTAATTCACTATCGATTTCAGGAACACCGAGTCCAACGGTCCAGGCGCCTTCGACTGCAATACTCTGACCAGATAAATAAGAAGCGCGAGTTGATAGTAAGAATGAAACAACTTCAGCGATTTCACTCGGCTCTCCGATCCTCTTCAAAGGCGCTAACAACTCCAATGAATTACGTCGCGCAACCGGATCTGGTGCATCAACAAAGCTCTGCTCGAGTGCGGGAGTCAAAATCGCACCTGGTGCAACGGCATTGGCGCGGATTCCAAATGGGCCGTAAGCAACGGCGACGTTGCGAGTTAGCGCATCGACAGCGGCCTTAGTCATTTCATAAACTGCATGGTCTGGCACAGCCCGTCGCCCATGAACCGATGAGATATTTACAATCGCACCTGGAGCTTTTCTCGTGGTAAACGATGCAACTGCTTCAGCGCAACCCCAGAACGACCCGATTTGGTTAGCGCCAATTAAATCTTCTAATACCGCAGGATCGTTAGGGAAATCATGCATCGGTGCGCCCCTGGTCCAACCAGCGCAATTAACCCAAGATATTAAATTGCCTTTTGACTCGGCCAAGGCTCTAGCGTTTTGATGTGTCGCACGTTGCCCAACATCACCAAGAACGGAATATGCCTGATGGCCTGCATCTGTTAACTCTTTTTCAACCACGGGAAGGGTTTTTGGATTAAGGTCAATCAGAATGACTGTGTAATCCTCGGCTAACCGCTTTGCGATTCCGCGCCCGATGCCCGATGCCGCGCCAGTAACAACAGCAACTTCTTTCATAGCGCTTTCTCCTTCTTAAGAGCGTTCAATAGGTGAATGACAGAGCCAAGAGTGAGTATCGGATCCCTGGGTTATCTGTAACGGAACTGACTTGCAATCATCTCGACCTAAACCAACTGCACATCGAGACCGATAGTTACAAGAGTCATCGGCTACCGGGCTCGGTAAGGACTGGTCTTGTTCGCTGATACGTTTTTCGGCGGTGGGTGATGCGAGAGGAACTGATGAGAGAAGCCCGGTTGTGTAATGGTGGCGTGGCTTTTTGAAAATATCGTCGCGGTCTCCACGTTCGACAATACGGCCGCGGAACATCACCGCAATCTCATCAGCCATGTAATGAGCAACTCCGAGGTCGTGTGTAATAAATAGGTATGTCAGCCCGCGTGTTATCTGTATCTCGCGGAGCAGATTTAGCACTTGCGCTCGGACCGATACATCCAGGGCTGAAACGGCTTCATCCAGAACCACGATCTTGGGATTAACTGCCAGAGCTCTCGCGATTGCTACTCGTTGGCATTGGCCTCCAGATAGTTCGTGAGGACGACGATTTAGATGTTCTTTCTCAAGACCAACGGCCTGAAGAAGTTCTATCACCTGCTCTCGCCGTGATTCCTTATCGCCAATATCAAAGGCAAGCAATGGACTCGAAACAATTCTTTCCACTGAATGGCGACGATTTAGCTGGCTAAATGGATCTTGTTGAACGACTTGAATTTCACGGCGAAGGAGTCGAAGTTCTTCATACTTTAGCGATCCTAGGTTTCTACCTAATACTTCTATTAATCCAGAGTTGGGTTGGTCGAGTCCAAGAAGTACGCGCGCTGCAGTTGTTTTGCCACTGCCAGATTCGCCGACAAGTGCGAGAGTTTTACCGGCCTTTAAATCAAATGAGATGTTATCGAGCGCATGTACTGTGCCGGTCTTGCCTTTAAAAATTCGGCTTACGGCAGAGAGGTTGGCAACAGATCCAGTTTGGGTAGCCATTTACTTTGCCACTCCTAATTCGAGTAACTCTTCAGCCCTAAAGCAAGCGGTAAGCCGACCCTTAACTGATTCAAGGCGTGGCACTTCTGCGTGACATTTAGGTTGGGCGTGCATACACCGTGGTGAAAATACACATCCCGTAGGCCGATTATCGGGGCGAGGTGGCTGACCAGCAATTGAGTTAATTGGTTTTGTTACATCTATCGTGTAATCACAGCGTGAATTGAGTAAAGCTTTTGTATATGGGTGTACTGGATTAGAGAAGATTTGATTGACTTCGCCTCTTTCAACTAATTTCCCTGCGTACATCACCATAATTTCATCGCTAAATTGGGCGGCTACGCCTAAATCGTGAGTAATTAGCAGCACGGATAATCCACGCTCTGCCGCTAACTTATCGATAAGTGTGAGAACTCGAGCCTGGGTGGTTACATCAAGTGCGGTGGTTGCCTCATCTGCAATCAGAACTTTTGGTTCGCCACTCAATGCGATCGCGATGACTACGCGTTGCAGCATTCCCCCTGACATCTCAAATGGGTAAGAATCAATGCGACGATCTGGTTCTGGAATACCAACACTTGCCAAAAGTTCGATCGCTACCTTACGAGCCTGTGAATTGTTCAAATCGGAATGTAGTTGAATACTTTCCACAATTTGCGCGCCTATTCGCATAATTGGATTTAGCGCCGACATTGGATCCTGGTAAATCATCGAAATATCATTTCCGCGCAAGTGGCGAAATTCTTTCATTTTCATTCCTAGGATTTCTTCTCCTCCAAGAAATATTTCGCCTTTTTCTATTCGCACTGGATCTTTTATCAAACGCATTAGCGAGTAAGCGGTTAAGGATTTTCCGCTTCCTGACTCACCAACCAAACCGACTCTACGTCCGGCGGGAATATCAAAGGAGAGATCATCGATAACTGTTACTCGGCCTTTGGCAGATGGCACTGAGAGCGAAAGACCTTTAACGACGAGAGCGCTGGTCATACTGATGACCGCCTAGAATCCATGGTGACTCGGATCCGTTCTCCATAAGCGTTAAATGCCAAAATCGTGATTGTCACGGCAAGTGCTGGGAAAAAGACAAACCAATAGGTATTCCAGATCTTGGCATAACCTTGCAGCATCAAAGTTCCCCAAGATGCGTTGGGAGGTTGTATGCCTAGACCGATAAAACTCAAAGTCGCTTCCAACATTACGGCGGCGGCGGCGTTGATGCTGAGTTGTACTAGAAGTTGAGGGGCGATATTTGGCATTACTTCCGAGAGAATCAACTTAGATCTCTTTGTTCCACTAGCTATCGCTGCAGTGACGTAATCAGATGCCAACTCTGTAACAACTGCGCTCCGTGCCATTCGTGCGGTAGTCGGTGAGAGCAAGAAACCAACCACAATCGGTAGTGAGATGACGCTCGCGCCAACGGCCGAGACACAGACAAGAGCAAAGAGGATCTGTGGGATCGCCATTGTGGCATCGGCAGTTCTCATTAAAAATTCATCAACCCAGCCGCGACGAACGCCAGCGACCAATCCCCAGGTTGTTCCGATTAAAAGGGCTATTACCGTCGCTGACATAGCAATCAAAATAGTAATTCGGCCACCGTAAAGAATGCGCGAGAATAAATCGCGTCCCAGATCGTCAGCGCCCATCCAATTTGTTGCAGTTGGGCCAGAGAAAGCATCGGCGACGCCAATAGCATTTGGGTCATATGGCGCGATAATTGGCGCAGCTAAACAGACTCCGAGGATTGAAAGAATTAAAAATCCTGAAAAAGAGAAACGCTTTTTAAATTTCACTCTTCTGCCCCTTTGCTAAACGTAGACGGGGATCCACAATCCCGCAGAGAACGTCAAAGAGGAAGGTAGTCAAAATGAAAAATGAGATGATAGTCAGGGCAACTCCTTGGATTACTGCATAATCACGTTTGAACGAACTTTCAATGGCAAGTGATCCGATTCCTGGCAGACCAAACATATATTCAATTACAACCACACCGCTGAGGGTGTATCCAACAATGAGACCGAGCATAGTTAGCGTTGGAATTAAAGAGTTTGGCAAGACGTGGCGGAAAAGAATTCGCACACTTGAAAGTCCCTTACCTTCGGCTGTGCGCACGAAGGGTGACTGCTTTATCTCCAACATGGAAGCTCGCAAATACCTTACTAGGTAAGGCGTTGCCGTCAGTCCACCAGTTACTGCTGGTAACAGCATCAATTTCAAATTTTCAACTAAATCCTCTGAAATCGGCACAAATCCTCGCGAAGGCAACCACTGCAGAGTAAGCGAGAAAACCAAAATTAGAATAATTCCAATAACAAACCCTGGAACTGAGAGCCCAATCGATGTGTAGTAGCCAATGACTCGATCGAGGATTGATCCCGGCTTTAGCGTCGATAGTGGGGCAAGGATTAAGGCAAGAACTATCGCTATGAGAATGATGAAAAAAGTAAGCTCTAGGGTTACAGGAATTCTCTCTGCAACAAGTTGAGTGACTGGGAATTGAGAGAAGTAGGAAACCCCCAAGTCCCCACGAAAAGCATCACCAATCCAAGCGAAGAGTTGCGCGAGGAGCGGGCGGTTTAAACCCGCTTCCTCGCGCAACGCCTCAAGTGCCTCAGGAGATACTTCTGTGGCTGCACCAAGCTTTGCGAGCACTGGATCGCCAGGGAGAATTCGAATCGACAAGAACACCAACACAACGCTTAGCGCTAAAACGCTAAGACTAGATGCGCTACGTCGAAGCAAGAACAATCCCATATAACTCCTTTAGTCCTCTCTTTCTACTTGTATTGCTCTCCCGTTACCGGGGGCAATTTACTTGAATGAAGCTCCCTCTAGGTGGATCTGGCCACCGGCTTCAACCCAAGCATTCTTCACGTTTGCGCGAGATGCATGCAGAACGTCAAATACGAAAGGTGTGATCAGTGGAAGTTGCTCATTCTCCATCTTGAGCGCCTTGCACCATTCAGCCTTACGTTCAACTGCATTTAGCGTTCCGATCGCCTTGGTGTATTGCGCATCGTATGCCGCATTATTCCAATTTGATTCTGCACGTCCTGAAAGAAGGAAGTTCATTGAGAATGCTGGTTCTCCTGGAACTGATTGATAGTTAGGAAGCAGCAAGCCTGGATAGGTTTTTCCGGCTGGGTAGAACTTACCGGCCCAAGTTCCTACTTCGTTGTTCTCAATCTTCATATCGATTCCGATTTTCTTCAATGAGGCTTGTAGTACTTGACCCATTGCATCAAATTCTGGAAGTGCTCCTGCAATACCCCACCATGTAAATGACTTCACACCGGCAGCGGCAAATAACGCTTTTGCCTTTTGGAGGTCGTACTTGTAAGCAGTTAGTCCGCCAGCTTTTCCACAGTTCCATGCACTCTTGTCTGGGACAATTGTGTTAAATGTAGAAACTTTTCCGAAACCGTAATATGCAGATTTCAAGATAGCCGCACGATCTGTTGCATATGCAACTGCCTGTCGCACTCGAATATCGTTAAATGGTGCTGAGGTTAAGTCATATTCCCAAGTCACAGAAGTACTTGAAACTCTGGCCTTTACCAATTTAAGATTCTTATCTTTCTTCAGTGGTGCAGCATCCGCTAGAGGAAGTTGATAGAGAACATCTATATCTCCTGAGCGGAGTGAGGTCACTGCAGCGGTTGGGTCTGAAGACTTCACAAACTTGATTGAAGGAATTTTTGCTTTAGCACCGTAGTAACGAGGGTTCGCCTTCAAAGTAAGAGAAATATCTGGGCTAAATGCATCAACCTGATATGGCCCTGATGTCGCAGGATTCACATTGAAATTGCCTACTTGGCTAACCTTAATCATCTTTATCCAGGCGATAGCTTCTGGGAAGAGGGCGCTTGGAGAACTAAGATCGAAAATTACATCGTTTCCTGAAGTGGTGACTTTATCGATGATTTTGATCTTGTTTGCTTCTTGAGTAACAGTTGTTGGCAGCTTGGCATAATCAAAAACAGCCTTTACCGCTTTAGCATCAAGAGCTGATCCATCAGAGAACTTAGCTCCTCTGCGAATCTTAAATGTCCACTTATCGGCTGCTGCATTTGATTTCCATGAAGAAGCGAGATCTGGGGCTACGGTGCCTCTTCGAGTCCACTTTGCAAGACCAGACCAGAGAAGTGGGAAGAGTGATTCCTCATATGCGAAGGTTCGAATAATTGGGTTAAGTTGTGGAATACCTTGTGTGGATCCCACTACGAGCGTTGTCTTCGTTGCCGCAGTGGCAGGTCCGACGGCTGTTGTGATAGATAGAACCATGCCTGTTGCGATTGCTGCAACAAGTATTTTCTTCTTCAAATTACTTTGTGATCGAAGCATCTAATTCCCTCCCGAGAGTAAAAGTGACAAGCTAATTCTCGCCTTGAGAAATGGCCTTGGGCGTCTCCCCTAGTACAGACCAATTTCTGCGCATAGTCAATGGTCCTTTCCACGCTACGCGTCTCTGTATTGGAATAATGTGTATTTCCAGCAGGAAATTCCCTTTTTAGAAGGTTTATATATGCAATGCGTCACAAAAGGTTATAAGTTCAATTTACCTTGGCATCTTGGACAGAAATGTGATGAACGAGCGCCGAAAGTTATACGTCGAATCATGGAACCACAGCGTGGACAAGGTTGGTCTGTACGACCATATGCGGCAAGTGATTGCTCAAAAAAACCACTCTCGCCATTAACATCTATATATAAATCATCAAAAGAAGTTCCACCTTTAGCAATTGCTTCTTGCATAACTTCGGTGGCAAAATCAATTATTTTGGCAATTTTCTTCTTCGTCAGATCTGCCGTTGAGATTTCTGGGTGCACCTTGGCGCGCCAGAGAGTTTCATCGGCATAGATATTTCCGACTCCACTCATTATCTCTTGATTTAAGAGCGCAGTCTTAATGCGCATATTCCTCTTGGCAAATTTATTTATTGTTTCAGATCTATCAAATAGCGGATCAAATGGATCGGTTGCGATGTGTTGAGCGGATGTAGGAATCCCGTTGTTTACTTCTTCCACCGAAACCCAGCCAAAGGTGCGCTGATCGTTAAAGACAAGTTCGCGTTTACGTAAATTTCTGGAGAGCTCAAATTTAGCTCGAACATGTTTGGCTTCTGGGCGATCTTTCTGATAGATCAAGAACTGTCCGCTCATTCCCAGGTGAGCAACTAAAACTTGCGGGCGATCAAGGAGGAACCAAAGGTATTTGCCACGGCGTTTTACATCAAGAAACTTCGCACCGTTGATACTTTTCAAAGGTGCAATTGATTCGGGCTTCAGCGCTCGAGGGTGCAGCTCGTGTGCTGCCGTGATTGTGTACCCCTTAATCAATTTCTGTAGGCCACGTCTGACCGTTTCAACCTCGGGAAGTTCAGGCATTGCTCAACCTTTATGGATCACACTAAGTGCCGCGAGTGCGCTGTCATAGCCTTTATCTTCTCTACTTCCCGCCATTCCAGCGCGAGCGGTTGCTTGCTCCAGGCTGTCGCACATCAAGACTCCAAAGCCAATTGGCTTAGATCGACTTAGTGAAACATCCATAACCCCTTGAGTGACTCCCTGGCAAATATAATCAAAGTGTGGAGTCTCTCCTCGAAGAACCAAGCCGACTATCACAGCAACGTCGAAGCCCTCATCAAAGGCTAACTGTGCGGCTAGTGGAAGTTCAAAGGATCCGGCCACTGTGCGAGTAATTGGATTGTTGATACCTGCGGCTTGAAAAGCACGTACTGCGCCAGAGACAAGTGCGTTGCAGATTTCGGGGTGCCACGCCGCCGAGATGATCACTGCTTTTAAATGTGGGAGCTGCGGTATTGAAATGTGAGGTGCTTGGCCGGCCATTAGAGCGCTCCTAACGCATGATTTAACTTATCTCGCTTTGTTTCCAGATACTTTTTATTATATTGATTAGCGATTATTTCAAGTGGCACAGTAGTCACAGAAATTCCAGATTCCTTAATTGAACTTACTTTCTCAGGATTATTGGTTAAGAGAATTAGCGAGTTAATGTGCAGACGCTGCAGAGCGCTGATTGCATCCTCATAGGTTCGATCATCTATTGGTTGACCTATAGAGATATTTGCTTCAACAGTATCTTGTCCCGAATCTTGCAGCACATATGCGCGAATCTTCTCGGCCAAGCCAATCCCGCGGCCTTCGTGATCACGTAAGTAGATGATGTAACCGTTTCCACTCTCTTCAATTAAGCGAATCGCTTCCTTTAATTGCGAGCCGCAGTCACAGCGTTTTGACCCAAATACATCACCAGTTAAGCACTCTGAATGAATTCGAACGAGTGGATCAGGATTAGCCTGAGTGCCAAATTTAAGGATTGCGTGCTCGGCTCCGGTTGGAGAGATAAATGTAGAAATTTTCCAATCTGCATCATTTAGCGGAAGGTCTGCCCATTCGAAATTTGAATCTGAATTGCTAGCTGGCTGCGGCGCAACGCGAGCTAATTCTTCGATTGATATAACTTGCAGACCGTGTGCTTCTGCAAATTTCGTTATCTGCGCCCCGCGCATCATTGAGCCATCATCATTTACTAATTCTGATAAGACCGCCGCCGAATTTGATCCCGAAAGTTGACACAAGGCAATACTTGCCTCGGTGTGGCCCCGGCGTTCGTGGAGGCCACCTGCAGCAGAGATCAATGGAAAGACATGGCCAGGGCGCGCAAAGTCGGTTGGTTGCGAATTCGCGTCGGCTAGCGCGCGCAAAGTGTTGGCACGTTCTTCAGCAGGAATACCAGTTGAGCGTCCTGCGATGGCATCGACTGTGACTGTAAATGCAGTGGTGTGGTTATCTTCATTGCGCTTGACCATCAGGGGTAATTTCAATCGCTTAGCGGTTTCTGCGGTGATGACGCCACAGATCACACCAGAGGTGTACCGCACCATAAAGCCAATGTTTTCAGCGCTTGCTTTCTCAGCCAAGAGAATCAAATCTGCTTCGTTTTCGCGGTTTTCATCATCGGTCACAACAATAAATTTGCCTGCCTTAAAATCACTCAGGACTTGATCTAAATTCTTCATATCTCTTCCTGTCCTCGAGCGATAAGTCTTTCCACATACTTGGCTAGAACATCTACTTCCACATTTACTTGATCACCTAACGACTTCTTCGAGAGATTTGTCTTTGCCAGAGTTTCCGGAATCAGCCAAACTGAAATTTGATTTGCCGCATCGTTTAACTCACCAACTGTGAGAGGTACACCTTCTAGGCAGATAGAGCCTTGCGCAACTACATATTTCATCAAATCTTTTGGCAGCGAAAGATCCATCCGTGTCCATTGTGAATCAGCAGAAATGGACACAACTTTGGCAACTCCATCTACATGTCCTTGGACTATATGGCCACCTAAACGATCTGAGGTGCGTGTGGCGAGTTCGAGATTTACGGCAGATCCAACTTCAAGAGATCCAGTGCTAGTCAATTTTAGGGTTTGCACCATTACATCAACAGAAAATTTTGAAGAGTCAAAGGTAACAACGGTGAGGCAAGCACCGTTCACGCTAACGGAGTCTCCTTGGGCAATTTGTGAAGCAATTTCTGGGCTGGTGATCTCCAGACGTGCGCTGCTTTCTTGGTGCGTTATCGCAGATACCTGCCCAACTGCTTGGATTAATCCAGTAAACATCAGCGTCCACCTTCTGTACTTATCGCGCTCTTCATTAGAGTTATCTTTAAATCTGCTCCCAAGATTTCTACATCCGAGATCTCGAAATCTAGTCGCTCAGATAATTTCGTGGCCCCGAAGTCACCAATTGATGGCATCCCTGAACCCAAAATAGTTGGCGCTTGAAAGAGCACAATCTCATCGACTAATCCCTCACGTAATAACGCTGTGCCAAAAGTTGGGCCAGACTCGATTAAGAGTTGATTAAAACCGCGCTGCTTTGCCAAGGTGATTAACTCTTTTGTATTACGTGAATTGATAATCACTGTTTCTGCATCACCATTCAAAATTTGTGAATTACTAGCTATAGGAGTTTCACCCATCACGATTCGCACGGGGTTTCGGCCCTGGCCTTTACTTGTCATAAGCGGATCATCAGCGGCTACGGTTGCTGTTGAGGTAACAAGCGCATCTACTTGCGAGCGCATGCGCGCCACGTCTGCACGAGCGAGTACTCCGGTAATCCATTTAGAACTGCCATCACTCGCCGCGACTTTGCCATCCATAGTCGATGCGATCTTCCAAGTTATGCGGGGGCGGCCTAACTTGACCTTGGTAAGCCAGGCTCTATTCTCTAACCGCGCTTGAACTTCCCCGATTCCTGATTGAACTTCTATCCCTGCCTGGCGCAAGCGCTCTGCTCCCCCTGCCGCTGCAGGATTTGGGTCGCTAACTGCATAGACAACTTTTCTGATTCCAGATTTAATGATCGCATCAACGCACGGTGGAGTCTTTCCGTGATGGTTGCAGGGTTCTAAGGTTACATAAAGAGTTGAACCAACTGTTTTTGCCTGCGCAGCATTTATTGCGATGACTTCGGCGTGATCTGCGCCCTGATGAAAACCTTCGCTGATTAATTCACCGGTTGCAGATGTGATAACTGCGCCAACAATTGGATTTGGGTAGGTCTTGCCAAGGCCAAGGCAAGCAGAATCGATGGCACGCGCCATCGCAGCTTCTGCACTGAATCCTTGAGCCATCGCCAACACCCTTTTCGAGAACGGATCTTGCATCTCGGGGTGGAAAAGCGGTACGAGCCGACGCAGTAATACTTTATTTGGATAGACCAGTAACAAAGCATGCGTCGACTACACGTTGATTTTCTCTCATCCGGACTTTAACCGTCGGTTCGGGAATTTCACCCAATCCACCGGTCAATGGCTTTGACCGGGTCGCAGACTTTAACTGCCGGTTCGAAATTACATCGACCCCGAAAAACAACACCTTTATTCTAGCGCTTTGCGCGGCCTTCGGTTACCTCTACTTTTTAGCGACTTTACTGAAGGCTAAGCAACGCCAAGTAAGTCAATTACAAATACCAGGGTCTCATTTGGTCCAATTGGTCCGCTGCCTTGAGCGCCGTAACCAATTTCAGGTGGAATGACCAGCAAGCGACGCCCACCGACCTTCATCCCCGGAATTCCCTGCTGCCATCCGACAATCAAATTAGACATTGGGAATGTTGCAGGAGCACCGCCACTCCAAGATGATTCAATTAACGCCCCATTAGACCAAGTCATCAAAGTGTAATGAAAGGTAATTGTGGAAGTTGATTGCGCCTCAGCGCCACTTCCGTCCAAAATATCTTTCTTAACTAGTTCTGCTGGTGCAGTACCGCTCGGAGCGCCAATGGTTGGAGCCTCACCTTGGTTAGTTGTGACAGTCGGCAAGTTATCTGCGCTAGCGCTCACTTCTTTTTCTCCACATCCAGTTAGTAGTACTAATGAAATTGCTAAAATCCCAACGATAGAACGCTTCATCACTTCTTCTCTCCTTCACCAATCTCACGGATTAATTTGAATTCTCCACTGCCCAGCTGTCCTTGATCGCGATACAACTCTAATTTAGCGCGCGTATCTGCGATATCTAGATTACGCATTGTTAACTGCCCAATCCGATCTACTGGCCCAAAGGCGGCGCCTTCAGTGCGTTCCATAGAAAGTTTCTCTGGGTGATAGCTAAGTGCTGGTCCGGTTGTGTTGATAATTGAGAAATCATCACCGCGACGCAAGCGAATGGTTACTTCGCCTGTGACAGCAGAAGCTACCCAGCGCTGCAAAGATTCGCGCAACATCAGCGATTGCGGATCTAGCCAACGTCCTTCGTATAGCAAACGCCCCAAACGGCGGCCTTCTGCGTGGTAATTAGCGATCGTATCTTCGTTATGAATTGCACTTAATAGGCGTTCGTAGGCGATAAAGAGCAGCGCCATACCTGGAGCTTCATATATTCCACGGCTCTTAGCTTCAATAATCCGGTTCTCAATTTGGTCTGCCATTCCAAGTCCGTGGCGACCACCGATTTCATTAACCGCCTGCATCAGCGCAACTACATCTGTGAAATCTTTTCCATTAATGGCAACGGGGCGGCCTTGCACAAATTGAATCTTTACATCCTCACTTGGGAAAGAGATGGATGAATCCCAGAATTTAACTCCCATGATCGGGTTAACTATCTCAATCGAAGCATCAAGATTTTCTAAATCTTTCGCTTCATGGGTAGCTCCCAAGATATTGGCATCTGTGGAATAAGCCTTTTCTACGCTATCGCGATAGGGGAAATTGTGAGAAACCAACCACTCAGACATCTCTTTACGTCCGCCTAGTTCGCGCACAAAATCAGCGTCCAGCCACGGCTTATAGATTCGTAGATTTGGATTTGCTAGCAAGCCATAGCGATAGAAGCGCTCAATGTCATTGCCTTTATATGTTGATCCATCTCCCCAAATTTCAACTTTATCCTGCAACATAGCGCGCACCAACAGAGTTCCGGTAACTGCCCGTCCCAGTGGCGTTGTGTTGAAATATTGTTTTCCACCAGATCTAATATGAAATGCCCCGCAAGCAATTGCAGCTAAACCTTCTTCAACCAGTGGGGTTTTGCAATCGACTAAGCGAGAAATCTCGGCCCCGTATTCTTTGGCGCGTACCGGAACTGAATCAATATCAGTCTCGTCATATTGGCCTAGATCAGCGGTGTAGGTGCAAGGAATCGCACCTTTTTCACGCATCCAAGCAACTGCAACTGATGTATCAAGTCCCCCAGAAAAAGCGATACCAACTTTTTCACCAACCGGAAGAGATGCGAGCACTTTTGACATGTTGGTAAGTCTAACGGTTCAAGAGGCTGGCTAGCGCAGGCTTTACCTTCCATAGAGAAATCATCGCTTCGTAGCGTGATTTCTCTATGCTATCGGCGATTGCGCCAGTCTTTACCGCACGAATCATTAAATTGCGCGGGGTGTGCTCTCCCCCAATAAATTCAATTGCTTCTACGCGATAGCCCATTAATTTCATGACCTGCATGCGCAGTGCGTCGGTAATCAAATCGCCAAGTCGCTCCTTCATAATTCCATTTCTGGTAACGATCTGCCACGGTTCTGGAGCATCTACCATCTGTGCCTGAATATCGTGGTGGCAACAAGGAGCGATTAAAGCCAACTTAACATCGGAATTTACCGCCCAAGTTATAGCATCATCAGTTGCGGTATCGCACGCGTGTAGCGCAATTGCCACATCGGCTGACTTCAAAGAAGTTTGCGATATTTCTTCCGCTAGAAAGGTAATACTTTCTGAGATTCCTAACTTTTCAGCAATTTGGTTGTTGCGAAGGCGGGCGCTCTCGCGCACATCAATCCCAATTACTTTCACAGGAATTCCTTGCTTGATTAAATACTGGTGCGCCGCAAATGTTAAATAAGCGTGCCCGCACCCTAAGTCAACGATCGATAGTGGTTTCTCCGGCGTTGGTTTAGCGATATGGCCAGCAGAAATTGCAGATGTCAGCGAGGGCGCTAATAACCTCAAGAATTCTTCAACCTGCAAGTATTTATCGTTCTTGCCGACTTTAACTTTCCCAGAGTTATCCGATATCCCAACTTCAATTAGAAATGGGTCACCGGCATCTAGCAATCGAGCTTTAGATCGATCGTGGGAAAGATCTGCTTCAAAAGTATCGTGGGTGCGGTGAATTAAAGCCTCTCCTTTCTTGGTGATACGCACGGAGATTGAGCCATCTCGTTGCTCAAGCAAAATATTTGCAAAACCAGAATCGAGAAGATTAAGCGCTAAGAATTCGGAGGGAGAATAATTCTTCGTGGACATTGCGCGACCATCACTTTGCATTACTTGATACTTAACCTCACCTTTGATCAGTGCGGGTTTTACATCGATGCGCTCTACTGGAGTCTGCATATTTCGGCGGCGACCGGATAAGACCAATCTTACGAAACTATCTGAATTTTTCAGGCTATCGATAACTTCCTCTAGCGCGGCAGCAAGTGTCGAGTCCATGTATTTAAAATACCTTAGATTTCAGCGCGCAAGGCTCTTCAGTTGACTGATGTGCTCTCGACAATTAATTCAGCCTAAACCATCCATTACTTGTGCCACGCAAACTTAACTATCTTGGTAACTCCACTTCAACAGCCAGGCCACCTAAATCACTCTTTCGTAGCTCCATCTTTCCATTGTGTTCCTGCACAATCGCGGCGATGATGCTTAAGCCAAGTCCCGATCCGCCTCTATCTCGTGAACGCGAAGGATCGAATCGATTCATCGCTGCTATCTCACTTTGATAAGCACTCTCTGGTAGCCCTGGGCCACCATCTTCAATAATTAGAGTAACTCGCTTACCTCTGCCTTTAAGGGTTATTGAAACAGGTGCATCTGCGGGTGTGTGTCTGACGATATTTGATAAACAGTTTTGAATAAGTCGATTTAAATATTCCCGCGATCCTTTAATTTCACAATTCGCATCTAGTAAAAT
Source organism: Actinomycetota bacterium (assembly GCA_027731885.1). Taxonomy (GTDB): domain Bacteria; phylum Actinomycetota; class Actinomycetes; order Nanopelagicales; family Nanopelagicaceae; genus Planktophila. The sequence continues at coordinate 17,523 of JAQCAO010000009.1, forward strand.
CTCTATCTTTCGTTCATTATTAAAAAGTTGAAAATCATTGACTTGGGCTTGAATCAACTCGGCCAATTCTATTTCTTCAAAGGTGGTTGGGCGGCTCTCACCGAGCTCGGCAAGTAAGAGGAGATCGTGGATCAAATTCTCCATTCGCTCAATCTCCGAATTAACTCGCGAAAAAGCGCGCGCTCGGTCAACCACATCACCCATCTGGCCCTTACTGAGCATCTCGCTATATCCCTTTATTACCGTTAGTGGCGTACGCAATTCATGGGAGGCATCACCTAAAAATCTCTGCATTCTCTCCAGCGCTTTAGCGTCTAATCCACGGTTATGGCGCTTTAGTAGGAAGAGAGATATAAAAATGGCAAGAGCATTTGCAGCCAGGGTAAACCCAACTAAATTCTTCAAATTAGATCTAAAATTTAATTCGAGTCTTTCTAGGTCTGCTGCAACGATTAGATAATCACCTCCAGCAATTTGGATAGTCCTTAATCGGAATGGGTTTTCGGCATCAACAGAGATTGGTTCCGAGATCGCTTCCTTGGCGAGTTCCAAAGAGCTAATTCCTGGATAAATCAATTGCGACTCATTTATAACAGTCTCGTCGCCTTCCTTAGTGACAAGAGATAGAGTCAAATCTAAAATTTCCTCATCCACGGTGAAGACGGCAGCGCTTATCGCCTCAGCGGGGTATGCCTTAACGCGTTCAATTACCAAATTAATAGATCGATCTAATTCTCTTAAATCTGAATTCTTGGCATCAATAGTTGCAAAGCCACCAATCACACCAGATAAAATAGTCGTAACAAAAATTGAGATTACGGCATATTTACTTCTAGATCTCCTCATATTCACTTTGGATCCTGAATTACGAAACCAACGCCACGAACCGTCTTAATCCCTTCAAATCCATCTTTATGTAATTTCTTACGCAGGTAGGAAATGTATGTGTCAGCAACGGTGCTTTCAGATTCAAAGGTAATTCCCCAGACTTCATCCAAAAGTAGGCTTTTGCTCAATACCCGATTCTTATTTTCGACCAAAACCTGCAGCAGCCTAAACTCTGTGGGCGAAAGGTCTATCGTCTCTTCATTAAATTTAACGGTGTGGCTGGATTCGATTACAGTTATAGGACCACACCGCAATTCAGCTGATCCTGTCGTTGAAATTTGCGAACGTCTTAAAATTGCCTTAACCCGCAATAAGAGTTCTTCTAGTCCAAAGGGCTTTGTTACATAATCATCTGCGCCTAAAGTTAGGCCTCGAGTCACATCGATACGATCGGCGCGCGCACTTAACATCAGCGCTGGAGTGTTATCTCCCATAGACCGAAGTCTTTCCACCAACTCAAAACCATCCATAAGCGGCATATTTATATCTATGATCAATAGATCTGGTTTCTTATTTCGTATAGCTGTTAACGCAGCCATTCCATCTTGGGCGGTCGCGGTCTCAAAGCCTGCGATGCGCAAGGCATCTCCCAATAGTTCACGAACTCCGGCTTCGTCATCAACGATAAGGATTAGCTCGGCCATGGCAGTAGCCTTGCATGGCTGCGCATAAATAGCCAAGGATCATTGCAACAATCTCTATCTTGATGGCGTTTTCACCGAACTTTCACAAAATCTTGACGGATACTTATCCCAACGAAGAATGAGGTAGGGAATGAGAATCAGGCGAGTTGCCTTTATCTTGAGCGCTCTTCTAATTACACCTTTAATCTCAACCTCTCCTGCTGGCGCCGCCGATAAGTTGCCTACGCCACCTAAGCAAATCGCCACTGATTTAAAAGAGGAATATAAAATCGCGCTAGCAGAATTTCGTAAGGAATTTAGAATTTACGAAAAAAAGAGACGCGAAATCAATAGGCTTTTTAAAGGCGCTATTGGGAAAGCTCTGACGGATACACGGCTCGCGAATCCAGCTGGCCAAACTCAAATTCAAAAACGGCGAAAGATGAAGGCAAAACAGAATGCGGTTATAGCTGCGACGATGGCGCGTGATGCAGCAATCGAAGCTCTCGGAGCGCCTCCGATTGCGCCTACCCCGCCTGCAAAGTTGCCTAAAAATGAGAAGAGCAAGGGCCCGAAAGAAGAGAAAACACCAGCCTCTAAAAATTAACAATCGTTATAAAAGCGATATCTCTAACCGCCTAATTACACCTCGTTTCATTTGGTGCGCTCTGAACTCTCCCCTATCGTCACGGTATGAGTTCCGAGCAACCGTGGTGGGCCGAATCTGTCATCTACCAGGTTTATCCCCGCTCTTTCTTCGATAGCAATGGTGATGGCGAGGGCGATCTGCCGGGTGTCACATCCCATCTGGAACATATCCAATCACTTGGTGCGGATGCGATCTGGCTTAGCCCTTTCTATACATCACCGAATAAAGATGGTGGTTATGACGTGGCAGATCCTCGAGGCGTTGATCCGCGATTCGGAAATTTAGATGATGCACGGAAAATGATTGCGCGTGCGCACGAATTAGGTTTACGAGTTTTAGTCGATGTCGTACCTAATCACTTCTCAGATCAACATCCTTGGTTTCAAAGCGCCATAATTTCAAAGGCTGGATCAATCGAGCGCAGTCGCTTCCATTTCTACGATGCCAAACCAGATGGGACTCCACCGAACAATTGGATTTCATTATTCGGTGGCCCCGCTTGGACTCAGATTAAGGGAGGCGATGGATCTAATCAGTATTACCTCCATCTCTTTGATTCATCTCAACCTGATCTAAATTGGGAGAGCGAAGACGTAGCCAATGACTTTGAGAAGACTCTCCGCTTCTGGCTAGATCTTGGTGTAGATGGTTTTCGAATAGATGTCGCACATGGTCTAGCAAAAGAGAACGTTCTGCTTGACCATCCAGATCCCCAAGGTTTAAATGAGGCGCTGCGCTTAGATAGTGAAATTTCATCCGAGAGGCGAGGTGATCTCCTTTCTACCGTTCCATTCTTTGATCGCGATGGCGTGCACGAGATTTATCGAAAATGGCGCGAGATATTCGATTCCTATAATCGAGATGTAATGGCGGTGGCGGAGGCTTGGGTTCATCCACCTGCAAGGGCAATTCGTTATGTTCGCAGCGATGAATTGCACCAGGTATTTAACTTTGATCTACTGGTAGCTCCTTTTGATGGAGAATTTCTCTTTAATTGCATCAATAACACCCTTGAAATGTTGCGCCAAGTTAGCGCCCCAGCAACTTGGGCGTTGAGCAATCATGACACCCCGCGAGTTGCCTCGCGCCACGGAGCTAAGGCATCTCGTGCGCTGGCTTTATTTGTGATGGCGCTGCCGGGATCTTGCTATATCTATAACGGGCAAGAGTTAGGTCTTCCAGATGCACAGTTAAAAGATACCGATCGCCAAGATCCATCTTTCTTTAGAAGTAAAGGTTTAACACTTGGTCGCGATGGAGCGCGCGTGCCAATGCCTTGGAATGGTGATCAAGCCCCATTTGGTTTTACTTCTGCGCTTCCTTGGTTACCTATGCCGCAAGACTGGAAAGAGCTAACTGTCGCATCTCAAAGCGCAAATCTTGCAAGCACTTTAAACCTCTACCGATCTGCACTGAAATTTCGCCGAAAGAAATTGG
>JAQCAO010000097.1 GCA_027731885.1 Actinomycetota bacterium
GCCTTGAACTTTCCCATAAAATTCATCATTATCATTTACATCAACTAAATAATCCACATCAATTCCAGACGATGATATGAAAGCCTCTAAAGTTGGATATGTTCTTGCACCATTTACGCGCTTTGCATCTAGGTAAGCCGCCCAGTTTGCCCAACGAACCGTTCCACCTACATCTTCAGGAATTCCTGCTGCCCCCTCTTTAATTGCATCGACACCACAGGAGGCTAAGAGCGTTACTGCTGAAAGTCCACCAACTCCAGCAAAGAGTGTTCGTCTTGTTAGCTTGGCATTAATAATTGACTTTGCTTCCGGTGACAGAATGCTTTTTTCTTTCATGCTCTGGACTCCTCAATAATTTGAATTGAACAAATGGTTATGAAATCTCTTATTTAGTTTGGAAGGCTCTCAAACAAATCTAAGCTAGTGTGTTCGAGCATCATTATTATTGCCTAAACTGAGCAAAAATTGTCATTTTACCTCCCTATACTCCCAAATTAGTCATCACGTGTTTGATCCGGGTGTAATCCTCAAATCCATAGCTAGAAAGGTCCTTGCCATATCCCGAGCGCTTAAAGCCTCCATGTGGCATCTCAGCGACGATTGGAATATGGGTGTTGATCCAGACGCAACCGAAGTCAAAGGCCTTGGCCATGCGCATCGCGGTGCCGTGATCCTTGGTCCAGACAGAGGAGGCCAGGCCATATTCCACACCATTTGAAAGGGCGACCGCCTCGGCCTCATCCTTAAATTTCTGGATAGTGATCACTGGTCCAAAGATCTCAGATTGAATATGTTCATCTTGCTGACGCAGGTCTGCGATGACGGTTGGTGCAATGAAGTAACCAGCGCGATCTAGGGCTGCTCCCCCTGCAACGACGCGAGCGTGTGATGGAATGCGATTGAGGAAGCCCTTAACGCGCTCAAATTGTGACGCATTATTTACTGGTCCAACCAAGACATCTTCATTTGGCATACCAACTGCAATTTCATTTGTCGCTTGATTGGCAAGCAGTTTAACCATCGCATCGTAAACGCCTTCTTGGACCAAGACGCGAGTTGCCGCGGTGCAATCCTGGCCAGAGTTGAAGAAGCCGGCGACGGCAATTCCTGCGGCAGCTGCTTCCAGGTCGGCATCGTTAAATACGACAACGGGTGCTTTACCTCCGAGCTCTAAATGAACGCGCTTTAACTGCTTGGCAGCGCTTGCCGCAACTTCCATTCCAGCACGAACTGATCCGGTGATTGAAACCATTGCTGGAGTTGCATGTTCAACAACTGCTTTACCTGTTTCGCGTTCACCGCAGAGCACGTTGATGACGCCATCTGGGAGAAATTCACCCATTATCTCTGCCATAAAGACAGTTGATGCTGGAGTCGTATCGCTAGGTTTTAAGACCACGGTATTTCCAGCGGCGATAGCTGGCGCCCATTTCCAAACCGCCATCATCATTGGGTAATTCCAAGGCGTTACTTGACCGCAGACTCCAACAGGTTCGCGACGAATAAATGAGGTCATTCCCTTCATATATTCGCCAGCAGACTTACCTTCTAGATTACGCGCGGCGCCTGCAAAGAAGCGGATCTGGTCAAGCATCGGAGGAACTTCTTCCGATGCCGTTAAACCCATTGGCTTTCCGCAATTTTCTGATTCGATCGCAATGATCTCATCCGCGCGAGATTCGATCGCGTCAGCAATTTTCAAAAGGGCGCGTTGGCGCTCTGAAGGAGTTGAATCCCGCCAGTGCGTAAAGGCCGTCTCAGCAGCGCTCATCGCCTTATCAACATCAGCAGCGTTGGAATTTGGCGCAGTTGCAAAGGCCTGGCCAGTAGCAGGATTAATAAGTGTGGTTACCGCCCCGGAGGTCGAATCAACCAATTTGCCATTTACAAAGTTCTGCAACTTCTTCATTTCTAGTTTTGACCTTTCACTGCGCGGACCAATTGATCACCGTGATCTTTTGGATGATTTGTATAACTGGTTAACCATTTAGCAATTGTGTATTGACCTGATTCGGAATGAACACCGGACTTTTCTAGATCGGCCTCGGTTAGCCGCTTAATAATTTCGAGCGATCCAGCGCGAACGGCTGTAAAAATTACAATTGGATTCTCGACAGGTGCGCTCTCGTAACCAAGTTGGGGAGCAACTGCCCATAAATTTTCATCATAACCCTGGATTAATGAGCCTTCTGGTTCAGCTACTAGGCGACGTAAGCGCGCATAAGATTGCGCTTCTGAATCCGCCAAGTGATGAATGATCTGTCTGGCCGACCAGCCTTCCGGATCCTTAACATCGAGCAGATCTTGAGTAACACCACGCGCCAAATTTAAAAAATATTGGGTGGCTGACTCATACGCTGCGGCCGACTCTTTAATACTCATGCGGTTGAGTCTATTTACTCTTTTCCGCTGCTGCCAACTGTCCGCAAGCGCCATCAATTTCCCGCCCGCGAGTATCTCGGACGGTAACCGGCACTCCATAACCCTCGAGAATGCGGACAAAGGCTTCTTCATCCTCGCGCCGTGATGCCGTCCATTTTGAGCCAGGAGTCGGATTTAGCGGAATTAGGTTTACATGCGCGTTACGACTTTTCAGTAGGCGACCGAGTAGATCTGCTCTCCAGGATTGGTCGTTGATATCGCGGATTAGCGCATATTCGATCGAGTATCTCCGCCCCGTCTTCTTCTCATATGCATCTGCGGCCGCCAAAACTTCGCGAACCTTAAATCTTGAATTTATCGGGACAAGTGAATCACGCAGTTCATCATCTGGGGTGTGCAGAGATACGGCTAAGGTGCAATTGATTCCTTCGCCCATTAACTTTTCAATGCCATTGACCAACCCAACAGTTGAGACGGTTACTGATCTTGCGCTGATTCCTAGTCCATCTGGATTTGGATCAGTGATGTTATGCAGGGTGCGAATGACTGCGTTGTAATTTGCTAGCGGCTCGCCCATTCCCATAAAGACAATATTGGATAGACGCGCTTCTCCTCCTGGCAATTCACCATTTACACAAGCACGTGCTGCGGCAACGATCTGTTCGGTAATTTCACCAGCGGTTAGATTTCGAGTTAAGCCTGCTTGTCCAGTCGCACAGAATGGACAGTTCATTCCGCAGCCGGCTTGCGATGAAATGCAGACGGTCACGCGATCTGTGTAGCGCATTAAAACGGATTCAACTAAAACTCCATCGTGTAATTTCCAGAGATCTTTACGAGTCATTCCGTTATCGGTAGTTCTAGTTGTGACTAGTTCAATTAACTTCGGGGTCAGTGTTTGGGCTATTGCCTGCCGCTCCTGCGCTGGGATATCTGTCCACTCATCAGGATTAGTTGATAGGTGCGAGAAGTAATGGGTTGCGACCTGTGCCGCACGAAATGGTTGCAACCCCAGCTCTTTCGCCCAAGCCTTGCGATCTGCTGGTGAGAGATCTGCTAAATGTTTTGGAGCCTTCTTCTTTTGAATTGGTTCGTCAAAGACTAATTTGAGTTCAGGATTTTGGTCAGGGCGGGTACTCATAAGAGCCCAGAGTCTTGGGCGCGACGCACGATTTCAAGAGCTAACCAGAGAGCGGGAGCTGCAAATAAAACTGAATCGAGGCGATCCATAATTCCACCGTGGCCCGGCAGTAAATTCCCCATATCTTTAATTGCCAAATCACGCTTTAGC
>JAQCAO010000010.1 GCA_027731885.1 Actinomycetota bacterium
AAAGATTTAGAGATTCTCCCCGAAGTTGCTGCGGTCAATATAGCAGGTCCAGGGTTTATCAACATCACCTTAAATCGCGCTAGCCAAGCAGATTTAGTTCGCACCATATTAACTGCGCAAAGTGGCTACGGACGTGGCAATGTATTGGCGGGCGTGAAGATCAATCTGGAATTTATCAGCGCTAATCCAACTGGACCGCTTCACTTAGGCCACACGCGTTGGGCCGCAGTTGGCGATGCGCTGGGCCGTGTACTTAGCGCAGCTGGTGCGACAGTTACGCGCGAATTTTATATTAACGATCGCGGAAATCAGATGGATCTATTTGGGCAATCTGTGCAAGCAGCTGCGTTGGGCCAGGCAATTCCCGAAGATGGATATAAAGGGGATTACATTAAAGATCTAGCAACTGCAGTGGTCTCCCAAAATCCATTAATTACCGACTTACCTGCCGCTGAAAGAGTTATAGCTTTTCGTGAAGCGGCCTATCAACTGCAACTTAAAGATCAGCAACGTGTTTTGGATACCTTCAATACCCATTTTGATATTTGGTTCTCAGAACGCTCTTTGCACGATGGCGGAAGCGTGGAGCATGGCTTGGATAAGTTGCGCGCGCAAGGACATGTATTTGAAGTTGATGGTGCAACCTGGCTGCGCACAACTGACTTTGGCGATGATAAAGATCGTGTATTAGTCAAAGCCAATGGCGATCTCACTTATTTCTCATCTGATACCGCGTATTACATAAATAAGCGTGAACGCGGTTTTGATATCTGTATCTATATGCTGGGCGCAGATCATCACGGTTATATCCATCGCCTCAAAGCGACTGCGGCCTGTGCTGGAGATGATCCTGAATACAACATCCATATCTTGATCGGGCAACTGGTAAAGATTATGGAAGGCGGGGAAGAGGTAAAACTCTCTAAGCGCGCCGGCACAATTATTACTCTAGAAGAGTTAGTGGAAAAAGTTGGAGTCGATGCGGCGCGTTACACCTTGATTCGCTATCCAGTTGATACGCCAATGGTGATGGATATAGATATTTTAAAGCGCAACACCAACGAGAATCCGGTTTATTACGTGCAGTATGCGCACGCGCGAATTGCTGCAGTCTTGCGTAATGCCGCAGAGTTAAAGATTCCATCTGGGTTGGCACATTTTGATCCCGCACAACTTAGCCACGACCGCGAGAATGAACTCCTTGGATCTCTTGCCGAATTCCCGCGAGTCATCGCTAGCGCCGCCGAGCTTCGCGAACCCCACCGAGTCGCGCGCTATCTCGAAGAGTTAGCCGGGGTTTATCACGGTTTCTATGCCGATTGCCGCGTGCTTCCCATGGGAGATGAGCCAATTGCGCCATTACATAGCGCCCGGATTAATTTGTGTGCAGCAACTCTGCAAGTACTGAAGAATGGCCTTGACTTACTTGGCGTCAACGCGCCAGAACGGATGTAGACCATGTGGTCGAGAAATATCTCATTCACCAATGGTGAGTTACACCTGTCCGGAATATCGGCATCCAATTTAGCTAAAGATTTTGGAACGCCAGCCTTCTTTATTGATGAAGCAGATTTTCGCGAACGCGCTATCGGTTGGAATAATGCGCTCCGTGACGAATTTGGTTCGCATGCCGGCACTGTTTACTACGCAGCAAAGGCATTTATTTCAGTTGCAGTTGCCCAGTGGATTAAGGATTGTGGAATCGGAATCGATGTCTGTACCGGGGGAGAACTCGCTGTCGCATTAGCCGGTGGGATTGATCCATCCAAGATCGAAGTTCATGGCAATAATAAATCTTTATCAGAGATAGATCGCGCGGTATCTGTAGGCGTTAAAACCATTGTGATGGACTCATTGCACGAGATCGATCGCGTTGCGGCAATGGCACGTAAATATAAAAAAGTGCAGGGCGTAATGTTGCGTCTGACTCCTGGGATTCAGGCTCATACCCACGAATCTATTTCGACCGCGCACGAAGATGTGAAATTTGGATTCTCTATTGCAAGTGGCGCGGCTTGGGTGGCAGTTGAAGCGGTACTTGCTCATCCAGAACTTGAGCTGCGTGGATTTCATTCACATATCGGATCACAGATATTTGGTACCGAATCCTTCCAACTCGCGGCAGATCGCCTAATCGCGCTCCTTGCGAAATATCGCGACACATACGGCAAGGAACTTCCCGAACTTGATCTAGGCGGCGGGTATGGAATCGCCTACCTGCCTGATGATGAAACTTTGGAGCCAGGTGAAGTTATGCCGGCTCTGCGAAGCGCGGTTACCTCCGCCTGTAAAAAACACGGCCTGGGTATTCCAATAATCTCAATTGAACCCGGCCGTGCAATTGTGGGACCGACCACATTTACATTGTACGAAGTTGGCACAACTAAAGAAGTCGTTCTCGAAAGCGGTGCAAGTCGTCGCTACATATCAGTCGATGGCGGAATGAGCGACAATATCCGTCCATCTTTATATGACGCGCAATATCACGCCGTTATTGCACAACGCGCATCTTCTGCAAAATCAATATCTTCACGCGTCGTTGGAAAACATTGTGAAACCGGTGACATAGTTATTCGTGATATCTCGCTACCTGCAGATATTGCCCCTGGTGATTTAATTGCGATTCCGGCCACCGGTGCTTACGGACGCAGCATGGCAAGTAATTACAACCACGTGCCCCGCCCCCCTGTTGTTGCAGTAAATAATGGAAAAGCCCGCGTAATTGTCCGTCGCGAAAATGAGGCAGATCTGCTCGCACTTGATGTGAAAGAATAGGCAGATGAGCCCTGCGGATAAGCCTGTACGTATCGGCATGCTCGGCTGCGGCGTGGTCGGCAGCTCTGTCGCACGTCTTTTATTGGCAGATGCCGCTGAACTTTCGACGCGCGCCGGTGTGAAGATTGAGTTGGCGCGTATTGCAGTGCGCACAATTAAGCCATACGAGGGCATCAACCCTGCACTATTTACAACTGATCCATTTTCGATAGTCAACGATCCAGAAATTGATTTAGTTATTGAGGTTATCGGCGGCATAGAACCCGCGCGAGAGTTGATAATGACTGCGATTGAAAATGGTAAATCTGTTGTAACCGCAAATAAAGCCCTGCTGGCCAGCCACGGTGCAGAAATGTTTACCGCTGCCTACGCCAAGGGAGAAGATATTTATTACGAAGCATCGGTTGCTGGCGCAATTCCAATTATCCGGCCGATGCGCGATTCACTTGCTGGTGACTTTGTAATGCGCTTAATGGGTATCGTCAACGGCACAACTAATTACATCTTGACCAAGATGCATGAAGATAATCGTGAATTTGCTGATGTTTTAAAGGAAGCGCAGGCGCTCGGTTATGCCGAGGCTGATCCAACCGCTGATGTTGAAGGATTTGATGCTGCAGCAAAGGCAGCAATTCTCTCGGGGCTGGCTTTTCATACTCGCGTGACTGTCGATGATGTTTATCGCGAGGGAATTTCCAAGATATCTCTGGAAGATGTCAATATCGCCAAGTCAATGGATCATGTTATTAAGTTATTGGCGATCGCAGAGTTGACTCCGGCAGATGAAATTTCGGTTCGCGTACATCCTGTGATGTTGCATAAGAGCCATCCCCTTGCTTCGGTTCGCGATGCCTATAACGCAGTATTTGTGGAGGCTGAGTCCGCTGGATCGCTAATGTTTTATGGCCGCGGTGCAGGCGGTGCGCCAACTGCATCTGCAATCTTGGGTGATGTTGTTGCTGTCGCCCGCCATATCGCACTTAACTCAGTTGGCCAACGAGAAACTGATTACGCAGATCGCGATATTGCGCCGCTTGAAAGTACAAAAACTAAGTTCTTAATCCGCCTGGAAGTAGCCGATAAAGCAGGTGTTTTAGCGGCAATTGCTACCGTCTTTGCCAAGCACGGTGTTTCAATTCAAACCGTTAACCAAGCCGGTCGCAATAACGATGCGGAAGTAACCATAGTTACTCACCTAGCAACTGAAGGTGAACTTAAAGCAACTGTCGCATCACTTACCGCTATGGATATGGTCAATAAGATTTCCAGCGTTATCCGTGTTGAAGGAGCGTTACCGGCATGAGTTTATTTAAATCAAAAAAAGCTGGGGCGCATCAATGGCGCGGAGTGATCGAGGAATATCGCGATCGCTTGCCAGTTAGCGCAAAGACCCCTGTTGTAACTTTGCATGAAGGTGGAACTCCTTTAATTTACGCTTGCTATCTCTCTGAACTTCTGGAAAATGAAGTCTGGTTAAAGTTTGAGGGCACCAATCCAACAGGTTCATTTAAAGATCGCGGAATGACTATGGCGATTTCTAAAGCCGCTGAAGATGGCGCAAAAGCGGTTATCTGTGCATCAACTGGAAACACCTCAGCCAGCGCTGCAGCATATGCAACTAAAGCAGGAATGATTTCTGCTGTTCTAATTCCTGCTGGAAAGATCGCAACTGGAAAGCTAGCCCAAGCGGTGATTCACGGCGCACAAATTTTGCAGGTTGCTGGAAACTTCGATGACTGCTTAACGCTGGCGCGGGAACTTTCTGAAAATTATCCGGTCGCGTTAGTTAACTCGGTAAATCCCTACCGCATTGAAGGCCAAAAGACCGCTGCCTTTGAAGTAATCGATATGTTGGGTTTTGCTCCCGATATCCACGCGCTTCCAGTTGGTAACGCCGGAAATATCACTGCATATTGGAAGGGTTACAACGAGTATCGTAAAGATGGAATCTCTAAATCACTCCCACAGATGTATGGCTTCCAGGCTGCCGGCGCTGCACCGCTTGTAAAAGGAAAGCCAGTTCTAAAACCTGAAACAATTGCAACAGCGATCCGTATCGGAAATCCGGCATCTTGGGACCAGGCGATTGAAGCCCGCGATAAATCTGGCGGGGTAATTGACTCAGTCACAGATAAAGAAATCTTGGCTGCTTACGCCATAGTTGCAGGCAAAGAAGGCGTATTTGTCGAACCTTCTTCGGCAGCAGGCATTGCAGGATTAATCAAATATAAGATGGCGGGCAAATTGCCTAAGGGCAAGAAGATCGTCATAACAGTTACCGGACATGGGTTGAAAGATATTTCTTGGGCGCTAGAGAAATTTGCTAAGCCTAAAGTTGTAAAAGTTAACGCAGCCGTTGCCGCAAAGGCGTTGGGTCTAAAGTAAGCGCTATGGCAAAACCGACTTTCAAAGCCAATCCAATTCAGGTTCAAGTACCGGCGACAAGTGCCAATTTAGGCCCAGGTTTTGATTCATTTGGTTTAGCACTTGGCATGCATGATCGATATGTTGCACAGATTTTAGATGATGCGGGTTTAGATATTGATGTGACTGGTGAAGGTGCGGATGAGCTCCCACGTAACGATAAGAACATGCTTGTCAAAGCGATGTATAAAGGATTTGATTTTCTTGGTGGTAAACCAAAAGGTGTAGCAGTTCGCGCCTTAAATGTAATCCCACACGGTCGCGGACTTGGCTCTTCGGCTAGTGCAATCGTTGGTGGCTTATCGCTAGCGCGCGCTCTTGTTTTAACAGGCAGCGATAAAATGAGCGATGAAAAGTTATTGCAACTAGCAACCGAGATGGAAGGCCACCCCGATAATGTCGCGGCCGCTCTTTACGGGAATGCAGTTGTCGCTTGGCAAGAAGATCAACATGGCAAGAGCGTTGCGCAAGCGATCGCGCTGGGCGTTGATACTCGTATCCGCGCGATCGCCTTTATTCCATCCACTGCGATGGCTACTTCAAAGGCGCGTAAGATGTTGCCAGAGACAATTCCACATCGTGATGCGGCAAAGAATTCTGCAAACTCTGCGCTATTGGTTCACGCACTCACCTTGCGCCCTGATTTACTCTTTAGGGCGACTGAAGATTTCTTACATCAGTCTTATCGCAGCGAAGCGATGCCTGCATCATTTGCCTTATTGAATAAGTTACGCGGCGCTGGAGTTGCCGCTTTCATTTCAGGGGCTGGGCCAACTGTCCTTGCCCTACATACAGGAAGCGAATCTGATGTAGCCGAATTAATCCGCGCTGCCGGCAGCAAATTTGAAGCTAAATCCCTAGAAATTTCGCGCACTGGAGCGATGGCGATTTAGCCAATTTTCTACTTTTGCTGCCAGCCACGCCGAGGTGCTATGGTTTACCCACTTGCTCAGCCGGAAGTTACGGTGAAAGTCGGCAGGTAATCAATTCCAAATAACCAGGCTTTCTGCTTTTACGAACTCAATGCGCGTAGACGAAGCCCTAAATGAAAAGATAGAGATGACAGATCAAGATCAAGTCAAGGATGTAGAACCAGTTCGTTCGAATAGTCCTGAACTAGCTGCAATGAGCCTTCCTAAGTTAAAGGAAGTTGCGGCGCAATTAGGTATCGATGGCGCAGCAAAGTTAAAGAAAGATGCGCTAGTAACTGCGATCGCAGACTTACAGGCAGCAAACCGCGAAGCCGCTAAGGCAGAACGCGAAGCCCGTCGCGAAGCACGCAACGCTAAGAAGAATTCCAGCCGCGAAAACTCACAGAACAATGCAAGTGATGATGATGGCGATGATGAAGGTTCAAGCGATGGCCACGACAATGGACCACGCGATAATGACCGCAACTTTGCGGGTCGCGATCGTGGACGTGGCCGTGATCGCAACCGGGGCCGTGATCGCAACCGCGATCGTGGACCGCGCGAAGAACGCGAACCCGTAATTGGTGAAGATGATGTACTTGTCCCAGTCGGCGGCCTCGTTGATATTATGGATAACTATTCATTTATTCGCACTGGTGGTTATCTGCCAGGACCAAACGATGTCTATGTTTCACAGCAGCAAGTTCGTAAATACGGGCTTCGCAAAGGCGATGTAGTAACCGGCCAAGTACGCCAAGCACGCGAAGGTGAACAACGCCAGAAGTACAACCCGCTTATTACGCTCGAAACAATAAATGGAGTAACTCCAGATGAAGCGCGTGGTCGCGTGGAATTTGGCAAGTTGGTACCGCTCTACCCGCAAGAGCGTCTGCGCCTGGAGACCGAGCCAAATATTCTCACAACTCGCGTTATCGATTTAATCGCGCCAATTGGTAAAGGCCAGCGCGGACTTATTGTTTCGCCACCAAAGGCTGGTAAGACAATGGTCTTGCAATCAATCGCCAATGCGATCACAACAAATAATCCTGAGTGTCACTTAATGGTTGTGCTCGTCGATGAGCGCCCTGAAGAAGTTACTGATATGCAACGCTCAGTAAAGGGTGAAGTTATCGCTTCAACTTTCGATCGCCCCGCAGATGATCACACCACTATTGCAGAGCTGGCTATCGAACGCGCCAAGCGTTTAGTAGAACTAGGGCATGACGTAGTCGTGCTGCTCGATTCAATTACTCGCTTAGGTCGCGCATACAACATTGCAGCACCTGCATCAGGCCGCATCCTTTCGGGTGGCGTTGATTCAGCGGCTTTGTATCCACCTAAGAAGTTCTTCGGTGCGGCGCGTAATATTGAAGATGGCGGATCGCTAACGATTCTTGCAACTGCGCTCGTTGATACCGGTTCTCGTATGGATGAAGTTATCTTCGAAGAGTTCAAGGGCACCGGAAATATGGAGCTCATCCTCGATCGTAAGATGGCTGATAAGCGCATCTTCCCAGCAGTTAACGTAGTTGCATCAGGCACACGTAAGGAAGAAATCCTTATGGGAACTGAAGAGCTCAACATTGTCTGGAAGTTACGTCGCGTACTTCACGCCCTCGAACCACAGGCTGCCTTGGAGTTGCTACTTGAGAAGATGAAGGGCACTAAGTCCAACGTCGAATTCTTGATGCAGATCCAGAAGACAACTTCAGGTCCAAACGAGGGTTAAGCGTAAAGCGGGAAATTTCCACCGCCTCAGCGCAAGTCTTTCACAAACTCTTCACAACCTTCAGGCGCAATATCTCCTTATCAGCGAACCGCCCGGTTAGCGATGAAGGAGAAGAAGATGTCAAAGTTTAAGAAGTTTATTGCAACAGCAATTATTGCAACATCGCTATTTGGCGCAAGTTCATCAGCATCCGCTGTAGATAGCAAAGATGGTGCAATTGCTCGTGCCCAAGCAAAAGCAGCTTTCCAGTCAGAGATGAGTACATATGTAAGTGCGCATCGCGCAATTATGGATACTCTACGTGCTGCAAATGCCAAATCACTTGCTGATTTTCAAGCAGCGCTAGCAACTGTGACAACTGATGCAGAATTGAAAGCAGCAAAGGATGCGCGCAAAGCAGCAATGACTGCTGCGGTCGCAACTGCCAAGGCTGCAAAAGATGCTTTGGTAAAACCAGCCAAACCAGCCAAGGCGGTAAGAACACCAAAAGCGCCAAAGGCTTAATTCATAAAGATGTAGGGATAAGTAAGCCGCAAAATCCGTCGGACTCCGCACGGATTTTGCGGTTTTCTCTTTTCGCGAGAGGATAGGCACCTAGCCATAACCTATGGTGATGCCCTGGTTCACCGCTCACTGCGGACCCAGACATAGAAAAGGAAAACGAATGAAGCCAGAGATCCACCCAGAATATAAAGAGACCCAAGTAAGTTGTGGTTGCGGTGAAAAGTTTGTAACCCGCTCAACAGTTGCTAGCGGATCCATATACGTTGAAGTTTGTTCAGTCTGCCACCCGTTCTACACAGGTAAGCAGCGCATCCTCGATACTGGTGGACGCGTCGCTAAGTTCGAAGAGCGATTCGGAAAATCAGCAGCTAAGTAGCTTTCTAAAGAGACCGCATCGCAGCCATAAAGGTTGCGGCGCGGTCTCTTTATTTTTATCTTGAATTTAATACTTGATCTAGATACTTGATCTACAGAAAGGAGAAGCCAGATGAGTAACGATCGCTTTGCATCCGCCCATGAAATGGTGCGCGAATATAAAGAACTTGAAAAGCAGATGGCTGATCCTTCTATTCACGAAGATCAAGGCAAAGCCCGCCAACTCGGTCGTCGCTATGCCCAACTCGGTCCGGTTGTCGCTGGCTTTAACGCCTGGAAATCTGCCGCCGATGATTTAGAAGCGGCGAAAGAGATGGCCGCTGAAGATCCTTCATTTGCATCTGAAATACCCGCGATGGAAGAAAGCGTTGAAGCTGCGGCAGATAAGCTGGAAGAGCTCTTATTGCCACGCGATCCTAATGATGATCGTGATGTGATCATTGAAGTTAAAGCAGGTGCTGGCGGTGATGAATCAGCGCTCTTTGCCGGAGATTTAGTCCGTATGTATCAACGTTACGCGGAAAAGCGCAATTGGAAAGTCGAGATCATTGATATGACTGAATCTGATCTCGGTGGTTACAAAGATATTTCAATGGCGATTAAATCAAAGGGAACGCCAGAACCCGGAACAACTCCATATGCGCGTTTGAAATTTGAAGGCGGAGTTCACCGCGTACAACGCGTTCCGGAGACTGAGAGCCAGGGGCGCATCCATACATCTGCGGCTGGCGTATTAGTTCTTCCTGAAGCAGAAGAAGTAGATGTTGAGTTAAATATGAACGATGTTCGCGTCGATGTTTATCGCTCATCCGGCCCAGGCGGACAGTCCGTTAACACCACTGACTCTGCGGTTCGTTTGACCCACGTTCCGACCGGAATTGTCGTCTCTTGCCAGAATGAAAAGTCACAGCTGCAGAATAAAGAGTCAGCGCTTCGTATTCTGCGCGCACGTTTACTGGCTGATGCGCAAGAGAAAGCGGAGGCTGCAGCGATGGCTGAACGTAAGAGCCAGGTTCGCACCGTAGATCGATCTGAGCGAATTCGTACCTATAACTATCCGGAAAACCGTTTAAGCGATCACCGCGTCAACTACAAATCAAATAACCTAGATTCAGTTTTAAACGGCGAGCTAGATGATGTTGTCCAAGCCCTCCTTGATGCTGATAAAGCTGCGAAGCTCTCATCTACCAATTGATCTGAAGATATAGCCAGGAAAAGATGAGCGAGATTAAGCCGTTGCTGCGTTCTGCAAAGGAACGTTTGGCAGCATCTGATATCCAAGAAGTTGATGCTGAACATCTCCTGGCTTATGTGCTTGGGATTTCGCGCATGGATCTTCATAACTCGGTAAAGATCGAAGCAACCCTAAAAGCGCTAGGTGATTTTGGGGTCATTGAAGATACCTTTGCAAAGTTGGTTTCCCGTCGAGCAGCTCATGAACCGCTGCAGTACTTAACGGGTACGGCATACTTTCGTCATCTAGAGATTGAGGTCGGTCCCGGAGTTTTGGTACCGCGCCCGGAAAGTGAATTGCTGGTTGATGCGGTGCTTACCCATATCGCAAATTTGGAGAAGAAGACCGATGGCGAAATTTCGGTAATTGATCTCGGCGCTGGTTCAGGGGCGCTAGCGCTAGCTATCGCAACTGAAGCGCCACGTGCGCGAGTTATTGCCGTGGAGAAGAGCCTGGAAGCGATCGAGTGGTTGAAGAAAAATGTGGCGAAGATTTCTGAAAATGTACGCGTTGTCGCCGGCGATGTTTCAGAAGTTCTTCCTGGCGTTAAGTGCGACATAGTTATTGCCAACCCACCATATATTCCAAATAAGCAAACTCTGCCGCGCGATGTGGCAGAACACGAGCCACATATTGCGCTCTTTGGTGGAGCCACTGGATTGGAAGTACCGAAGCTCTTTATTGAGGCAGCGGCGCGGTTGTTAAAGCGTGGGGGAGTCTTAGCGATAGAACATACGGAAGATCAGGGCTCTGCGATCGATGCGCTTTTATCGCGCGAATTTATTGACATTGCCTTGCATCAAGATTTAACTGGGCGTCCTCGTTGGACATCTGCGGTTAGGAAGTAAATGGCGCGCCACGATCTTGCACAAGGCGAATTATCTGAGCATGTCGCAACGGCAGTTGCCGCGCTTAAGGATGGTTATGTCATTGTCGTACCACTCGAACACAGTTATGCGCTGATGACTGATGCTTTTATGCATGATGCGGTGCGTGCAATGCATGTTCTGCGTGGTGATGCTCTAGGAGTGGCAGCACAAGTTGTGATTGCTAATCAAGGGGCAATTGATGGAATCGCACGGAGTATTTCTGCCGAGGGCAGAACGCTAATGCAAAATTTTTGGCCAGGGTTACTTTCATTAAATCTCAGACCGCAAGCAGGCCTTAATTGGGATTTAGGAGATGGAAATACTCTCGATTTGATAAGTGTGCGAGTTCCAAACTCTAGATTTATTTTAGAAGTTCTGAAGAAATCAGGCCCAGCGGTGATCGCCAGCGCAGCGCCAGTCGGAGATAATCCAATTAATGATTCAGCCAAAATTTCATATCTAGATTCAGATGTGGCAGCTATCTTCGCCGCCGGGACTCTTCCCCAAGGTGGTGTGAGTACCGTCATTGATCTCACAGGGATCAGGGCTCGCATTGTGCGGGAGGGCGTAGTCTCACTTAGCGAAATCACAGCGCTCGTGCCTGATATTTCCCACCAGTAAGGCTTAGGCTTACGCGCATGAGTTCAGAGAGATTTTATGGCCCAGATTTCGCGCTGTTAAGCCAACAAGACCCCGATATTGCGGCGGTCTTGCTCTCTGAGTTAAAGCGCCAACAAAGTAACTTGCAGTTAATTGCATCAGAGAATTTCACATCGCGCGCAGTCCTTGCTGCGCTTGGTTCAACTTTATCTAATAAATATGCCGAGGGTTATCCCGGAAAACGTTATTACGGTGGCTGCGAAGAGGTGGATAAAGCAGAAGTAATTGCGATCGACCGCGCTAAATCGTTATTTGGTGCAGAGCACGCAAATGTCCAGCCACACTCTGGGGCCAGCGCAAACGTTGCGGTTTACCAAGCATTTACCAAACCAGGAGACACGGTTCTTGCTATGTCGCTGCCCCACGGTGGCCACTTAACACATGGATCGCCAGTTAACTTCTCTGGAAAATGGTTTAACGTTGAGTCCTACGGGGTTCGCCAAGATAACGAGTTAATTGATTACGATGAGCTGCGCGACATTGCGATCCGTACCAAACCAAAGATGATCTGTTCAGGCGCAACCGCCTATCCCTCATTGATCGACTTTGAAAAGGTTCGCGCTATCTGCGATGAAGTCGGTGCGATCATGTGGGTTGATGCCGCTCACTTCATCGGACTGGTTGCTGGCAAGGCAATTCCTTCTCCTGTGCCGTACGCAGATGTCGTCTCGTTTACTACACATAAAGTTTTGCGTGGACCGCGCGGTGGAATGATTTTGGCAAAGGGCGAACATGCCGCAGCAATTGATAAGGCTGTCTTCCCAGGTATGCAAGGTGGTCCGATTATGTCGGCTGTTGCTGGCAAAGCAATTGCTTTGGCGGAATGCGCGACGCCGGCTTATCAAAAATATGCCAAGGATGTAATCGTTAACGCCAAAGCACTTGCAGCTGCCCTTGAAGCAGAAGGTATGCGCGCAGTATCAGGCGGAACAGAGACTCACTTAGCGTTGATGGATATTCGCGCTATTGGCGTCACTGGTAAAGTGGCTGATGAGCGCTGTGGCTTAGCTGGAATAGTTATGAATAAGAATTCGATTCCTTACGATCCAGAAAAACCTGGAATTACAAGCGGAATTCGCGTCGGTACGCCAGCGACAACTACCCAAGGCATGGGCGTAGCTGAGATGAAGACCATTGCATCATTTATTGCACGTGCAATTAAGACCGATGATGCAAGTACCTTGGCTGCAATCAAAAACGAAGTACACGCACTTACTGCGCGCTTCCCAATTTACACCGCATAATAAAGTAATCCAATGCGCGAGTACTTAGTCACTCTTCTGCTAGCAGCAGCGCTTTGCTACATCATTACGCCACTTGTCAGAAAATGGGCCTTGCACTTCGGTGCAGTTGCCCAAATTCGCAAGCGCGATATTCACGTTGTGCCAACTCCGCGATGGGGTGGTTTAGCGATGTGGCTGGCCATGAGCGCAACCTTCTTAATTGTGGGAAATCTAGAGCTAGTTGGAAAATCCTTTGGTAACGATGCCCAAGGAATTTTCCTAGCTGGCACATTCTTAGTTCTGCTGGGAATGCTCGATGATAAATTTGAATTAGATGCAATAACAAAGCTAGCTGGACAGGCGCTGGCGGCAGGAATACTCCTGCTTTACGGTATTCAAATTCTCTGGTTGCCGATTAATGGCGTAACCATGTTGCCACCAAGCGTTGGCCAATTACTTACCGTGCTAATTGTTCTAGTTACGATCAACGCCGTTAACTTTATTGATGGCTTAGATGGCTTAGCCGCGGGAATTGTGGCTATTTCCGGGGCGGCCTTCTTCGCATTCGCTTATCTATTGGCAGTTGTTTATGGATTTAATCGCGCCGGCGCACCTTCGCTTATTACCGCCGTTGCCATTGGCGTCTGTCTTGGTTTCTTGCCTCATAATTCTCATCCAGCCCGAATATTTATGGGGGATTCTGGATCAATGTTCTTAGGTTTGATGCTCGCGGCTTCTGCCATCACTTTGACCGGACAGGTAGATCCAAATGCCATCAGTGAAGAGAAGTTGGGGCCAGCGCTGCTGCCACTGCTCTTGCCATTTGCAGTTCTTGCGATTCCACTCGCTGATTTAACGCTGGCGATCTTGCGACGTATTCGTGCCGGAAAGTCACCATTCTCATCTGATAAGGAACATCTACATCATCGGATTATGCGCGCAGGTAATACCCAAGTTCGAACCGCAGTTATTATGTACTTATGGACGGCGACGATTGCATTTCCAGTGACTGTTTCCGCTTTTGCCCCATTATGGGTCTCAGCAATTTTTGCGGGAGCGATGTTGGCATTTACAATTTTATTTAGTCGAGGAAAATCAAAATCTTACCGAGGCTTAGAGAGTGCAGAGAATGTCCAATCAAAAATCTAACGAATCACAGCTACTGCGTGGCGCGATCCTCCCAACTTTAATAGTTGGCGTAATTGCAATTGCACTCTTTTCTGCACTTCGTGGGCTGAGCGGTTTTTATGGTGCACTTCTTGCGCAGTTCATTGTCGCGATCTACTTCATAATTCATATCTTGGTATCTCGCTTGACTCGCAACCTTGATCCGATCAGCACAATGGCGATGGCGCTATTTTCCTACTTTGCAAAACTATTCTTTTTAGGTCTCTTCCTCTGGGCCTTGGCGAAGTACACAGATCGCCAGACTATTGACCGACTCAGCTTTGGTGCCGCCGCCTGCGCGCTGACCATTGCCTGGCTTGGTGGGGAGATCGCCAGTTACCTCAAACTCAAAACTCATCTACCATTGCCAACGCAAACCAAATCGTAAGTCCCACCCACGGAGGTCTAAGTGAGTAACAGCAAGCAGAATAGGCGTGATGAAAACGCAATGTGGACAATCTTTGGTTACCTCTTATCGGGGTTGATTTTCTGGGGCGGGGCTGGCTACGCCGCAGATCGCTGGCTAGGAACCGGCTATCTCACCTTGACTGGCCTGCTCGTGGGCATGGGCGGGGCCATCTATTTAGTCTGGCTACGGTTCGGCCGCGAATAGCGCTCTGACCTGGGGTAAATCACATCTACTGGATTTCACAGGTTGAGGGTTTTGCCCATAAGGTTGCCCCGTTAGAGACAACCTACACTTGGCTACGGAAATTGGAGTTCTTGTGCTCGCGTTTGTTCGTTCCAGCGCTGAAGGCGAAGGCTTTGTCCCGCCAAGTACCAAGGACTTCGAACTCCCACCTATTTTTGGCGATAATCCATATACGACAAAACCAATTTTCCTAGTTTTACTCTCAGTAGTTTTAATCTCGGTCTTCTTTATTGCAGCATCTCGCCGAGCCGCAGTCGTTCCTTCCAAACTGCAATTTGCGGGTGAGAGCGTTTATGCATTTGTGCGAAACGATCTTGCAAAAGATGTAATTGGCCACGAATTCCTCCGCTTTGTGCCGTACTTATTTACGCTCTTTACCTTTATCTTGGTAAATAACTGGTTTGGAATTATTCCTTTACTGCAATTCCCAACCATGTCTCACGTTGGCTTCGCTTACGTACTGGCTGCGTTTACTTTCTTCGTCTTCCACTACGTTGGAATTCGCAAGCACGGTGTATTTAAGTACATCAAGGACATTATGTTCATGCCGGGAGTTCCAAAGGCGGCCTACATTTTGATTACGCCACTTGAAATTCTTACCTTTTTCTTGGTCCGTCCTTTGACGCTGTCACTGCGTCTCTTTGCAAATATGTTTGCGGGCCACTTGTTGTTGCTCGTATTTATCTTGGGTGGAGAACATTTAGCCCAAGGCGCACTTGGTTTGAAGTTGGTTAGCCCATTTGCCTTCGGTATTGGCATTGTGTTGACCTTCTTCGAGTTCATGGTCCAATGTCTTCAGGCGTATATCTTTACTCTGTTGACCGCTCTCTACATCGCCGGCGCCCTTGCCGACGAGCACTAACACCTAACGAAAGGCAGTAAAAAATGGAAGGCACACTCAACCTGGTCGGTTTTGGCCTCGCAGCAATAGGTCCTGGTATTGCAACCGGACTAATCTTCGCCGCATATATCAACGGCGTAGCACGTCAGCCTGAAGCACGTAGCGTTCTGCAGCCAATCGCGTTCCTTGGATTCGCGCTCGCTGAAGCTCTCGCACTCTTCGGACTCGTTCTAGCTTTCGTTCTCTAATTAGCCCAGAAAATAACCTGAACTAATTATGAATAAATTCTATTTTGCCGCTGAGGGAGAAACGCTTAACCCTTTGATTCCGCATACATCGGAAATCATCGTTGGTGCAGTCGCGTTCACACTTCTCTTCCTTGTACTGCGCAGCAAAGTGGTGCCGATGTTCGAAAAAGCATTCACTGCACGCACTGAGGCAATTCAAGGTGGAATGGAGCGCGCTGAAAAGGCGCAGCTCGAAGCGCAACGCGCACTTTCCCAGTACAACGAGCAGCTCTCAAAGGCGCGTGAAGAAGCACAGACTCTTCGCGAAGAAGCACGTGTACAAGGTGTATCTATCGTTGAAGAACTTCGTGCCAAGGCACAAGAAGAAGCAGCGCGAATT
Source organism: Actinomycetota bacterium (assembly GCA_027731885.1). Taxonomy (GTDB): domain Bacteria; phylum Actinomycetota; class Actinomycetes; order Nanopelagicales; family Nanopelagicaceae; genus Planktophila. Next base: position 15,992 of record JAQCAO010000010.1, read on the forward strand.
ACTTCCGCTGCACACGCATCCATTGAGGCTGAGCGCCAACAAGCGATTACATCACTTCGCAATGAAGTCGGTGCACTTGCAGTTGAACTCGCTTCAAAGATTGTCGGGGAATCTTTAGATGACCAGGCTCGTCAATCACGGATCGTTGACCGTTTCTTGGATGATCTAGAGAAGAGCAAGTAAGGAAAATGAGAATTCACCTCGGAGGCAGTAGCCGTCAGTCACTCGTGGCTGCACGTTCTGCACTCGATGCTTCAGTCAAGGGCGCAAGCGCAGCATCGGCTTCAGAGTTGTCTTCTCATCTTTTCCTCGCGGCGGAAGTAATTGCCGGCAATACATCATTGCGCCGCGCAATTACAGATCCAGCGCGCGATAAGGCAGCAAAGGCCGCGCTTGTTAAAGATCTATTTTCAAAGTCAACCGGAACGCTCGCGGTATCACTACTTAGCGAGCTCTCAGGGTTACGTTGGTCAGCGACAAAGGACCTTGTCTACGCAACAGAGCAGTTAGCAATTGAGGCAGAAGCATCTGCAGCAAATATCGCTGGCGAACTCGATCGCGTGGAAGATGAGTTCTTCGAGACTTCGCGTCTGGTTGCCGATAACTTCGAACTCCGCAAGGCGCTCGTAAGCGTTGGATCAACAGCTGCAAAGTCCGCGCTGATCGCCGATGTACTTGGCAAGAAGGCATCTGCTTCAACAGTAAAAATCGCAAGCGCACTTGTTGCATCCCTTCGTGGACGCAGCATTGAAGCAGCGTTTGCTGATTACCTATTTGGCCTTGCTAACCGCCGCAACCGCTTGATCGCCGTTGTCCGTACCGCAACAGCGCTAACTGATTCACAGGCATCACGTCTTGCGACAACGCTTGAGAAGAAGGTTGGCCAGCCAATTCGCATTAACGTCCAAATCGACCCAACAATTTTGGGTGGAGTTTCAATCAAGTTCGCAGATGAGTTAGTAGATGGCAGCGTTGTAAATCGTCTGGCAAAGGCTGGACGCGCACTAGTTGGTCAGTCAGCATAAATCATTTAACTAAATAAAAAGAAGTTTTAAGAAGAAACGAAAAGGGAGAACGACATGGCAGAGCTCAAGATCCAACCGAATGAAATTCGGGATGCCTTAGCGAATTTCGTTAAGTCATACGATCCAGGCGCCGCAGCTCGCGACGAAGTTGGAACAGTAAGCCAAGCAGGCGATGGCATCGCTCGCGTTGAGGGTTTGCCTTCAACTATGGCTAACGAACTATTGCAGTTCGAGAACGGAACGCTGGGCCTCGCACTTAACCTAGATGTGCGCGAGATCGGTGTTGTTATTCTCGGAAGCTATGCAGGAATTGAAGAAGGAACATCAGTGCGCGGTACTGGTGAGATTCTTTCTGTACCGGTTGGTGATGGCTTCTTGGGTCGCGTTGTCGATCCACTCGGTCGCCCAATTGATGGCAAGGGTGAAATCAAAGCTGATGCGCGTCGCGCACTTGAACTACAGGCTCCCTCTGTAGTTGAGCGCCAGCCAGTTAAAGAACCTCTTGCAACAGGAATTAAAGCGATCGATGCAATGACTGCAATCGGTCGTGGACAGCGCCAGTTGATCATCGGTGACCGTCAGACAGGTAAGACCGCTGTCGCAGTCGACACGATAATTAACCAGCGCGAAAACTGGCTAACCGGCGATAAGAAGAAGCAAGTTAAATGTATCTACGTCGCTATTGGTCAAAAGGGTTCAACGATCGCATCTGTTAAGGGTGCGCTCGAAGAAGCTGGCGCAATGGAGTACACAACAATCGTGGCATCACCTGCATCAGATCCAGCAGGCTTTAAATACCTCGCTCCATACACCGGTTCTGCAATTGGTCAGCACTGGATGTACAACGGCGAGCACGTTCTAATTGTTTTCGATGATCTATCGAAGCAAGCAGAGGCTTATCGTTCCGTCTCACTTTTGCTTCGCCGTCCACCAGGTCGCGAAGCTTATCCAGGAGATGTTTTCTACTTACACTCACGTTTGCTAGAACGTTGCGCAAAGCTTTCCGATGAACTCGGTGGCGGTTCAATGACTGGTCTACCAATCATTGAAACCAAGGGAAATGACGTTTCTGCCTTTATTCCTACCAACGTAATTTCTATTACTGATGGTCAGTGCTTCCTTGAAACAGATCTCTTCAACGCCGGTGTTCGCCCAGCGATCAACGTAGGTGTTTCGGTATCTCGTGTTGGTGGTTCTGCTCAGACCAAGGCGATGAAGAAGATCGCAGGTCGCTTGCGTCTTGATCTTGCCCAGTTCCGTGAACTCGAAGCATTCGCTGCTTTTGGTTCAGATCTTGATGCAGCATCAAAGGCTCAGCTCGAGCGCGGTGCACGTATGGTTGAACTTCTAAAGCAAGGCCAGTACTCACCTTATTCACTAGAGCGTCAGATCGTTTCAATCTGGGCCGGTACTTCAGGAGAACTCGATTCTGTTGCAGTTGCCGATATCCGTCGCTTTGAATCTGAACTTCTCGACTTCATCGGTCGCGAACGTAAAGATATCTTCACCGTAATCTCAGAGACCAAGCAGTTAGAAGATGACACTGTTGCAAAGATGAAGTCAGCAGTTGCTGATTTTAAGAAGCAATTTAAGCCATCAGCGGCGGGCATCGTTAATGATGCACCTGCTGAAGCTCTTGATTCAGAGAACGCAGAAGCGATTACAAGATTCGTTCCTCCGGCGGTGAAGAAGTAACTCATGGGTGCTCAACTTCGCGTTTATCGCCGACGGATGCGATCCGTTAAAGCGACTAAGAAAATTACGAAAGCAATGGAGTTAATCTCTGCTTCTCGTATTGTCAAAGCGCAGCAACGAGTCTCAGCCTCAACTCCTTATGCAAATGAGTTGACCCGTGCCGTATCCGCAGTTGCCACTTACTCTTCAACAAACCACCCTTTGACTTCGCCATCTGAAAATCCAAAGCGTGCAGCGATCTTGGTTATCTCAGCCGATCGCGGTATGGCTGGCGCATACTCAAATAATGCGATCAAAGAAGGTGAACAACTCGCCGCAATGATCCGCGAACGTGGCCTTGAGGTTGCAAATTACCTAGTTGGCCGCAAAGCGCTTAATTACTACAAGTTCCGTAATCGTGATATCTCAGGCTCTTGGACAGGTTTTTCAGATAATCCAACATATGAAAATGCTAAAGAAGTAGCCGAAGCTTTAATCGCCGCTTTTCTTGCAGATGCGCAGACAGATAAGGCCGGCGTTGATGAAATCCATATCATCTTTACCGAGTTTAAATCAATGTTGACTCAGAATGCAATGGCGAAGCGGATGTTGCCGCTAGAAGTTGTTGAAAGTGATGCCCCAGCACCTGCTGGCTTGCTTCCAATGTACGAGTTTGAACCAAATGCCGCAGAAGTTCTAAATGCACTTCTGCCACGCTATATCGAAGCCCGAATCTTCAACGCGATGTTGCAATCAGCTGCTTCCGAGCACGCTGCACGTCGTCGCGCTATGAAGTCAGCGACTGACAACGCTGATGATTTAATCAAGTCGCTTACCCGACTTGCGAACGCGGCTCGTCAAGCCGAAATTACCCAGGAAATCAGTGAAATTGTAGGCGGCGCAGATGCGTTAGCCTCAGCTAGTGCAGGGAGTGAATGATGTCATCAACAGGTAAAGGCCGCGTAGCCCGAGTTATTGGACCGGTCGTGGATATTGAATTCCCAGCGGATTCAATGCCCTCGATCTTTAACGCGCTCCACGTAGAAACCACCATGAGTGGTACTACTCGTACCTTGACCCTTGAAGTTGCGCAACACATTGGTGACAACCTTGTGCGCGCTATTTCTATGCAGCCAACAGATGGAATGATCCGTGGCGCAGAGGTAACAGATACAGGCGCTGCAATCTCGGTGCCAGTCGGTGATGTTACAAAGGGCCATGTATTTAACACACTTGGTGAATCACTCGATGTTCCAACGTCATCACTTGATATTAAAGAGCGCTGGCCAATCCACCGCGATGCGCCACCATTTGATCAACTCGAGTCAAAGACAGAAATGTTCGAGACCGGAATCAAAGTTATCGATCTACTAACACCTTATGTAAAGGGTGGAAAGATCGGTCTCTTCGGTGGTGCAGGTGTTGGTAAGACTGTTCTTATCCAGGAGATGATCTATCGCGTAGCGGAGAACTTCGGTGGTGTATCTGTATTTGCTGGCGTTGGAGAACGTACTCGC
>JAQCAO010000098.1 GCA_027731885.1 Actinomycetota bacterium
ACTCTCTCGTAAAGCGCAAAAGTCCGTCGGCTACTGAAAAGATAACTACACAGTCGCCTCACGGACTTATTGCGCTATACGAGCAGCGCCTAAGGGTGGTGCTCGCCGACGGGCATTTGCGGCTAGTTTTCTTGAATTCCTTCAGGCGTATTGTGAACGTCGAGAATATCCGCAGCCTTTACATCGCCGCCGAGTTTGCCGGTGCGGTTCAACTTTGATCCTGACTGGGGCCGCTTGGCATCTTCTTTATAAATCGCAGGAATCGAACCAAGCAAACCTTTTTGGAAATCCTCAAATGCTTGAAGAACTTCAGCCTTGGTATTCATAACAAATGGGCCCATCCAAGCAACTGGCTCTTTAATTGGTTGGCCACCGAGAATAAATAGTTCCAGATTTGGAGAACGACTCTCTTGTTGATTCGCTGCACGGATAACGATGCTGTCACCGTCACCGAAAACAGTTAGCTGACCCATTTGTATTGGGCGAGCTTCTTCCCCTGCAAAGCCGTGACCAGACATTGTGTAAACAAGTGCGTTGTAATCCTTACGCCAAGGAAGGCGAAGTTCGGCGCCAGGTGCAACAGTTGCGTGAATCAAAGTAATTGGCGTTTGTGTTGTTCCGGGTCCGACGTGTCCATCTAATTCGCCAGCGATAATGCGAATTAAAGATCCGCCATCGGCGCTAGATAAAAGTGCAACATCATTTGCACGCACGTCTTGATAAGCAGGTGGTGACCATTTCTTAGCAGCTGGAAGATTTACCCAAAGTTGGAATCCGTGGAATAAACCACCACTCATTACTAAATGCTCTGGTGGAGTTTCGATATGTAAAATTCCGCCACCAGCGGTCATCCATTGCGTGTCACCATTAGAAATAGTTCCACCGCCGCCATTGCTATCTTTATGATCAAAGATTCCATCAATAATGTAAGTGACTGTTTCAAAACCGCGATGTGGGTGCCAAGGAGTTCCCTTTGGTTCACCTGGTGCATATTCAACTTCACCCATTTGATCGAGGTGAATAAATGGATCGAGTTCTGCTAAATCAACGCCAGCAAATGCGCGACGAACCGGAAAGCCTTCACCTTCGAAACCTTGTGGAGCGGTTGTGATGCTCTTTATGCGACGAGCGCGCGAATTCGGCGCATCGCTAACGCGAGGAAGAACGGTGATGTCACTGACGGTAACTGCAGGCATTTTTACTCCTTTTTGGTAAGCACAACTTTAGTTGAACTTTCAACTACCTGCAACTTAAAACGTTGCCTCCTAAATACCTAGTTAAGGCATACTGAGTGTGTGATCTGGTGGCCAAGTGAAATACCTACTCTGCAATACGGCAGATATACCTTGCGGGCACCTGAAGAAAAAGATGTGAGCGCCATTTATTTGGCTTGCCAAGACCCCTTAATTCCAAGATTTACTACGGTTCCGGTCAATTACACAATGTCTCACGCCCTCGATTACTTTCAAAGAATTCCAGCATCGATTGAATTACAGCGCGAAATACCTTTTGTTATTGAATTTGGGGTGGGCGATGAGAAGGAGTTCGCAGGTGTGATCTCGCTTCACACAATAAGTATTGATAACCACCGCGCTGAAATCGGCTACTGGATGGATGAAAAGATGCGTGGCCAAGGCATTGCCACAATGGCGACAAAAATTCTGACTGGATATGGCTTTGATACTTTAGGATTTAAACGCATCGAAGCAGCAGTTGATTTAGAGAACACTGCTTCTCAGAAACTTTTGATTTCTGCTGGTTACGAGCGCGAAGGTGTTCTGCGGCAGAGAGTTACGCGATCTAATGGCAACCAGATAGATATGGTTATGTTCGCAGCGCTAAATCAAAGCTGGGTGAGGTTAGACTAAATAAATGGAATCACTAGCGATGCTTGTGCTTATCTTGATGAGTATCGTGGTCTTCACGGGCCCGATGGGATTTTTGCTAACAACTAGGGCAGTTTGGAATTATTCGAAGAGAGTAAATGCGCTTTGGATAATCCGCAGAATATTTGTATCTCTACTGTCATCAGCTGGAATTGCGATATCCGCCATCTTCGTTTTCACCGAAATACCGATAGGGCCAAAAATTGTTGCTCTGGCAGGAATTGCGCTAAATGTATTTGTTCTGAAGCGCGAATACTTCAGAGATAAGTAAATTGGTGGAGGTGCCGGGAATCGAACCCGGGTCCTTCGGAATTAAAACAGGGCTTCTACGGGCGTAGTGTGACTATCGTTTTCTCAGTTCCGAATCTCTTACACACAAGTATTCGACAAACTCATTTGCGAAACTGTTCTCCGGTGGTGTTCGCAACGCCACTACCGTGAAGAGCCTTCTATCGGCGCTAGATCCCAGATCGAAGGCGAGTCTGGGCTAACGGATTACAGAGCTTGCTTAGGCAGCAAGAGTGAAATCATCGGCAGTTGTACTGACGATTATTTTTTGCACAGGTTATTGGTTAACGAGATCATCCTGGCTTCCTCGGCCCGCTTCCCCTGACTCAACAACCAAAGTCGAGACCGTTCACCCCCATGGGTGTGGAAAGCTATTTCCACTATTAAGTTGTGGGCTAAGTGTATCGCCGCCCACCGACGCTTTAAAAATCGTTAATTATTAAGCGTGTGTTATTGATCTTTGCCTGAGCGGCGGCGAGAGATCTCGCGTTCAACTTCGCGGTTTGCTTGGCGCTCCATTAAGGAGTCGCGCTTATCGTGCGCTTTCTTGCCACGAGCGACTGCAATTTCAACTTTTGCTTTGCCGTTATTGAAATACAACTGAAGAGGAATGAGAGTAACTCCGCCTTCTTTAATCTTTATATGTAGCTTCTTTATCTCCTGCAAGTGCACGAGTAACTTACGCTTTCGTCGCGTTTCGTGATTAGTCCAAGTTCCTTGGGTGTATTCAGGGATATGTACCCCAGCCAACCAGAGTTCGCCATTTTCAACGGTGGCATATCCATCAATTAAGGATGCGCGGCCAGCGCGTAGAGATTTAACTTCTGTTCCAGTTAAGACAAGCCCACATTCGAAAACATCTTCAATCGAATAATCATGGCGTGCTTTCTTATTCTGCGCGATGAGTTTACGACCTACCTCTTTCACCACGGCATGGCTCTTTTAGACCTTGAGATAACGGCGCAGCGTCACTGCAGATGCGATCGTTGAAACGCCTAAACCAGCTAGCAAAAGCCAAGCTGATGCGATCCAAACTTCGTTCCAACCAAAGAAGTTGGTAAAGGTGAGAAGTGGCGCAACTCTTGAATCAACTACGGTCTTCAATCCCGCCAACAAACCAGTTGCAAATCCCCAGCCAATTAAGGCAGAGAAGATTCCTTCAAGCAAGAATGGGAGTTGAATCGACCAGGATGAAGCACCGACCAACTTCATAACACCGGTTTCGCGGCGCCGGTTGAAGGCGGCGATACGCAAGGTATTTGAAATCAATAGACCTGCAGTTAATACCGATAAGAGCCCGACTATGAGGGCGCCATTGCGAAGCACATTTAATAATTTAAAGAACTTCTCCAAAATGCTTCTCTGGTCTTGCACCACATCAACTCCAGGACGTCCCGAAAATGCGCTAACTACAACCGCATA
>JAQCAO010000099.1 GCA_027731885.1 Actinomycetota bacterium
GCTAAATCTCCGCTCTCTAATTCTGCAGGCAAATGGATTTACTCTTCATCTGATCCAAAAGTTATTGCAGTGATCAATAACGTAATCACTGGAGTTTCAATTGGCTCAGCCGTGATCTCTGCGTATCAACAACCCGCTGGCAAATATGGACAGTCAAAGACATTGCAAACAACGGTTATTGTAAAGGCAGGTGCGGTGGTAACGCCAACACCTACCCCAACGCCTAAGCCTTCAGTAAGTGCAAGTGCTAATCCGGCAAGTTCCGTTTCAGTTAAGGCCAGAGCAACTAGGTCAAAACGAGTGATTTCAATCAAGGTCACAAATGCTGGTCCTGCACAAATAATTGCCATGATTGATTCGAAAGTGGCTAAGGTTGGAAAAAACAAGGTAAAGCCAGGAAAGCGCAAAGTTCGTGTTTATTCAGGCAGCATACTTATCTTAAGCAAAACTTTTAAAGTTAAGTAATTAACTAAAAGGTCAACTAAATGAAAACCCAACTGGTAGCTCCAAACGATGTGATTTCAAAAGCGCTTTATCCTTAAGGATCGCATCGGTCTGACCATCGGCAACAATGATTCCGCCAGAGAGAATTACTGATCTCTCACAAAGTTCGTGGGCATAAGGCAAGTCGTGGGTAACCATCACGATGGTGATATCTAGTGTGCGCAGTATGTCGGCTAATTCGCGGCGACTAGCTGGATCTAAATTAGAAGATGGCTCATCCAGAATCAAGATCTCTGGCTTCATTGCAAGGACGGTAGCAACTGCGACCCTACGTCGTTGTCCAAAAGATAAATGATGCGGTGGGCGATCGATAAACTCGAGCATTCCAACTTGGGTGAGCGCCTTTTCAACTACCTTGTTTAACTCTTCACCACGCAGCCCCATGTTGTACGGACCAAAGGCGATATCTTCGCCAACTGTCGGCATAAATAATTGATCGTCAGGATCTTGAAAAACAATTCCAACTTTAGAACGGATTGCTTTGAGCGACTCCTTATTCTTACTGTCAACAAGCTCTCCAGAGATGCGAACTTCTCCTTGCATGGTCGGATGTATTCCGTTCATATGCATTACTAAAGTTGTCTTGCCCGCACCATTTGGACCAAGAAGGGCAACGCGCTCACCTTTTTGAATCGTGAGATTGACACCAAAGAGCGCTTGATTGCCATCGGGATAGGCGAAAGCAAGTTCAGAAATCTGCAGACTCGGTACGTTAGACATTTCTACCACCCAATCAGTATTGCGATAAGTGAAGCGGCAAGAGCCAGAAAAGGAATTGAAAAAGCGGTTATCCATTGTCGCGCAGTTACAGATTGATTGTTCAAAGATGGCAGCACGCCATCGAAGCCACGAGAGAGCATGGCTAAGTGCACTCGCTCACCTCGCTCGTATGAGCGGATAAAGAGCGCGGCCGCAGCGGTTGCCAAAATTTTCCAATGTTTGATTCCGGTAGCGGTGAAGCCACGAGATTCTCGGGCAATTTTCATCCGCTCCATCTCATCGCTAATCACGTTGATGTAGCGCAGCATAAATGAGGCGATCTGAACCATAATTGTTGGAAGCTTTAAAGTTTCGAGGCCACGTAAAATTTCGCGGGCGGTGGTCGTCGTTGAAAGAATGACGGCTGCTAAAACTCCGAGGGTTCCTTTTACTACAATCGAAGTTCCGGCCAATAAGCCATCGCGATAAAGTTCTAAACCGAAAAGGGAGAACTTTTCTCCCTGGCCAAAAAATGGCATCAATATTGCGAAGAAGATAAATGGAATTTCGATTAAAGCGCGCTTAAAGAGAAGCAGAAGTGGAATTTTGCTCATCACCGCGGTGAAGATAATTAAGCTGAAGAAGGCGATAAATGCGGGCCAGCGGGTAATCGGGGTAGCAACCGAGACCGAAATAAAGGCGAGAACCGTCAAGATTTTTACGTGGGAGGGCAGCGAATGGGCCACAGAATGTCTATGTAGGTAGAGACGTTCTCCTACATCGTGTCCGTGGTGGTGGCCGTGACTATGAACTAAATCAAAGTCAGGGCTTTGAGCCTTTATTTTGCCCCGCCAGGTTTACGGCGGATTAAGAAAAAGAGTCCGGTTGAGATAGCTCCAGTTGCAACAACGCCAATCACTCCTGCAGCACCTACAGAAAGGCGCTCGTTTTCGACACCCTTAACGCCGTAGTCAGCAAGCACCCCATCGCTATTGGTGTTTTCTTTTGCAGTTTCAATAAAACCAATGTCGCCAGCGACTTTTTCTAAGCCATCTGGGTTTGAAGAAGCGTAGAAGGAAACCACGCCAGCAAGAAAGAGCGATGCAATGAAGCCTGAGATTAAGAATGTCTTCTGTTTCATTTATTTGCCCGAATTTCTAATTGAGAAACCTGATTTTTATATCCGTAAACTAAATCTGAGCGGCTGGCGAGTACTGCACCGACTGCAAAGAAAGTGATTAACGCTTCACCGATTCCGATGAGCAAGTGTGTGCCGATCATTGCAGCAAGAACTGCCGATACTGAAAAAGTTGCATTTGCACCAATTGCATATTGCAGAACAAATCCTGCCGCAGCTGCCGGCACAGAAAGCAAGGCAGCGATAGCTGCCGCGATACCGATTGAGACTTTTTTCTTCGGCATAATCTTCTTAACCAACAGAAATATGCCATAACCAAACCAGACGGCGATGATTGACATATTGAAAATACTTAAGCCAAGCGCGCTGAGCCCCCCATCAGCGAAAAGCAGAGCTTGCAAAATTAAAACAATTGTTATGGCAAGGGTTGCCGCAAACGGTCCGATTAAAACTGCAGCCAAGGCAGCACCAAGTAAGTGTCCACTGGTACCCGCCGCTACTGGAAAGTTGAGCATCTGCACCGCAAAGATAAAGGTGGCGGTCAGGCCGGCCAGAGGCGCAGTCTTTTCATCGAGCGAGGATTTCGCTCCACGGATAGAAATAGCCACTCCAGCGGCGGCCGCGAGGGCGAATGCGCCAGAGGTAGGAAGGTCTATAAAGCCATCAGGGATATGCATGGCTCAACTTTAACCTAGATGCAAATGATTCGCATCTGGAAAATAGCGCTAAAGGGTTAAGTCAGCGCTCCTCAAGAGCCACTTTGGACTAATCTCAACTCAAGCGAAGTGGAATATCTAGGCAGGGGGTATCGATGAGCGAAGATGATGGCCAAGACGAGCTCGTATCCGAGGAAATGCTCTGGGACCGAATACCGGAAGTAAATGGCGCAGAACGCGCAAATACTTATTACGAACTCTCCGCCCGAATCTTTGCTCGCGGTCAATATGACGAAGCGCTCGCGCTCGCCGAAACTGCTCGCGATATCTTTGCCGAGCTCGGCGCCACAGAATCTAGCGAAGGACTTGCTCAGGCTTACTCTGCAATTGGATATAACTTAAATCAACTCAAGCGCATGGATGAAGCTGCTTCAGCGATGAGTAAAGCGGTAGAAATTCTGCGCGAG
>JAQCAO010000100.1 GCA_027731885.1 Actinomycetota bacterium
ACCGGGCTAATCGGAGAACTACTGCCTATGTCTAAGATTCTCGCCGGAATAGATTTGATCGCAAATAAACTTTCGGTCAATGCCTTGAGCGAAGTTGCCGAGGCGATTATGACAACAGATAGCGTCGCCAAGATAGCTAATGTGAAAAACTCTAACTTTGAAGTAGCTGGTGTTGCTAAGGGCGCCGGAATGTTAGCCCCTGCCTTAGCAACTATGTTGTCGGTAGTGATGACCGATGCAGTATTGCCGGATGAAGCCCAAGAAATTTTCCAACGAGTCTGTGACCGTACTTACAACCGAATTGATGCTGATGGATGCACATCGACAAATGACACTGTTTTATTGATGGGCTCTGGCGCGAGTGGTTACCAACCGAAAGTTGAAGAGTTTGAAGACGCTCTTATGCAGGTCTGCGGCTCTTTGGCGCAACAGTTGATCGCCGATGCCGAAGGTTCAACCAAGACGGTGGCGATCAAAGTATCCGGAGCCATAACCGAAGAAGATGCAGTGCAAGTCGCACGCGCGTGCGCCCGTAACAACTTACTCAAATGCGCCATCTTTGGTGGCGATCCGAATTGGGGTAGAGTACTGGCTGCGGTTGGCACTGCTCGAGTAGAATTAAACCCGCTTGATATTGATGTGACACTCAACGGTGTCCAGGTAGCAAAGTCCAGTGCGCTCTTTGCAGATCGAAACCAAGTTAGTTTTGAAGATCGTCTTGTAACTATAGAGATAGATCTTAAAGTGGGCAGCGCACAGGCGACGGTATATACAAATGATTTATCCCACGATTACGTACACGAGAATTCGGCATACGCGACGTGATAGTTGTTAAATTCGGTGGCCACGCGATGCGTGATGAGAATGGCGCCTTTGCCAAAGCTATTGCAACCGCCCAGCACAATGGAGTTGAACTCGTGATTGTTCACGGAGGTGGGCCGCAGATTGATGCCGCCTTAAAGAAGGAAGAGATCAATTCAGAGTTTCTTGGTGGTTTTCGGGTTACGACCCCAGAGATCTTTGAAGTTGTAGAACGCGTTCTCGCTGATGAAGTAGGACCAGCTGTCGCAAGCTCGCTTCAGAGAGAAGGCGTTAATGCGGTGGCGTTGTCCGGTCGTAAGACCGAGTCGCTCATCGCCGAACCTTTACGTCAATTAGTCGATGGTACGAGCGCAGATCTGGGTTTGGTGGGAGTTATCACTGCGGTCAATCCACAAGCTATGAGGAACGCTTTAAAGGGCGGGCAGGTGCCAGTTATTTCACCGATAGCCACCGATGAAAAGTTCTCCGGCGGTCTTAATGTAAATGCGGATTTAGCTGCGGCTGCAATAGCCGGTGCGTTAGGTTCAGAGTGTTTGATAATTATGACCGATGTGGCCGGAATCTACCGCGCTTGGCCTGACCTTGATTCGCTGATCACCCAGATTAGCGCAACCGAGTTAGCGAAGATCAAATCTACTTTTGCCGAAGGTATGGCACCGAAAGTGCAAGCTTGTTTAGATGCAATAGATGGTGGGGCAAGCGCTGTGCGAATCATCGACGGAACCGATCCGTCAGCCTTTGCGGATGCGCTAAAAAATAGAGGAGGGACACTGGTGTCAAAGTCATGACAAAGAACGCGAAGAGTTCGGTTTCCTGGAGCGATGTAATGCAAGGTAATTATGGTGAGCCGAAGATAACTCTTAAATCTGGTAAGGGAGTGATCGTCACCGATACCTCTGGCAAAAAGTATTTAGATTTTCTCGGTGGAATCGCGACAAATGTTTTAGGACATGCCCATCCGGTAATCGTGAGAGCGGTTTCAAAGCAGATAGCCACCTTGGGCCATGTCAGTAATTTTTATAGCCATCCATCTGGAATCGCTCTCGCGGCAAAGTTGCAGGAACTCACTGGAAATAACACGTCAAGGGTCTTCTTCTGTAACTCTGGTGCAGAGGCGAATGAGGCGGCGTTGAAGTTATCGCGCAAGACTGGGCGGAGCAAGATTGTGGCGACCATCGGTTCATTCCACGGAAGGACAATGGGAGCGCTCTCTCTGACCGGACAGCCAAGTAAGCGCAACCCATTTAAACCTCTGCTAAAAAATATTAAGCACGTAGCCTTTGGTGATATCGCCCAGATGCGTAAAGCGGTAAGTAAGAAAACTGCAATGGTGATCGTGGAACCAATAATGGGCGAGGCGGGGGTAATCGTCCCACCATTTGGTTACTTAAAAGAGTTGCGCGATATCTGTAATCAGCACGGAGCCTTGCTCGTATTTGACTGCGTTCAAACTGGCATTGGTCGAACCGGTACTTGGTTTGGCTATGAAGAAGAGAAGATTCGTCCAGATGTAATTACCTTGGCTAAGGGTTTGGGTGGCGGATTACCAGTGGGCGCAATGATCACCTTGGGCAGCAACTCACCGCAGTTCGCACCGGGAGAGCACGGGACCACATTTGGAGGAAATCCCGTCGCCGCTGCAGCTGGGCTGGCCGCGATTGAGTTCATTACAAAGAATCGATTACTGGTCTCTGCAAAGAGTTTTGAGAAACGTCTCAAGATTAAATTGGGAGCGGTTAGGGGAGTTACCGAAGTTCGCGGACGCGGATTGCTATTGGGAATCGCTCTTGATGGAGCCTATGCCAAAGACCTATCCGAAAAGCTAGCGTCTCGAGGAGTTTTGGTAAATGCTCCTAATGAAGAGACGATTCGAATCGCTCCTGCGTTGACAGTAACCAAAGTGCAGATCGATCGTTTTATCGCAATCTTCACAGAGTGCATGCAGGAGGTGGGTCGTGGCTAAAGTTTTAAATTCCTCATCGGTATCAGCTCGCCGTACAAAAGCGATCTCATTAATCAAAGCGGGGGTAGTTCATTCGCAATCTGATCTTGTAAAGCTACTTAAGAAGGCCGGCTTTGCCGTTACCCAAGCAACAGCTAGCCGTGATTTAGAAGAGGTTGGCGCGGTCCGTGCCCGCAATGAGTTTGGAGAACTTGTGTACCAGATAGGGTCTTCAGCAGATGGCGCGATCTCCAAATCTATGCCGCTACCGTCGGACCTAATTCTCTCAGTTGAATCTTCCGGGAATTTAGCCATTGTTCGGACGCCTCCAGGTGGCGCGCAGTTTTTAGCGAGCTCCTTGGATAACTCCGGAATCGCCAGCATTATCGGAACAATTGCCGGCGACGACACGGTCTTGGTGGTATCTAAGAAGTCCAACGGTGGAGCGGAATTAGCGAAAGAATTACTCTCATTCAGTAAGGTTTCCAGAAATTCAAAGGGCAGACGGAAGGCGAGAAGATAATGGCGCTCTGGGGTGGACGTTTTTCAGATACACCAGCCGATGCCGTCTTTGCGCTATCTAGGAGCGTTGACTTTGATTGGCGCCTGGCGCCATACGATCTTCGTTCCTCGCTTGCGCATCTACGCGTTCTGCAAAGTTCCAACCTTTTAAAAGATAACGTCG
>JAQCAO010000011.1 GCA_027731885.1 Actinomycetota bacterium
TCGGGATCTCAGCCTGGCGAAGTTGATAACTCATTACATGAGAAGATACACCCGAACAGATCAAGGAATTGGAGCATCACCTAGTGGGACTCAAAGAGACACTTAAGAGCGACTTAACCGAGGCGATTCGCAGTAGCGACAAGGTCGTATCGGGCACAATCCGTATGGTCTTAACCGCTATCACTAATGAAGAAGTTGCTGGAAAAGAAGCCCGCGTACTTACTGATGACGAGATCATTACCGTCTTATCGCGCGAAGCTAAGAAGCGTCGCGAAGCGGCCGAGGAATTTGCCAAAGCTAACCGCCCAGATAAAGCAGCGGAAGAGAAAGCTGAAGGCGAAGTTATATCTAAGTATTTACCAGCACAATTATCAGAAGTTGATGTTAAAGAGTTAATCGCGGCAGCGATTGCATCAACCGGTGCAGCCGGACCTGCCGATATGGGCAAAGTTATGGGAGCCATCAAAGGTCAGATCGCTGGCAAAGCAGATGGTTCGCTAGTTTCATCACTTGTTAAAGCAGCGCTAACCGGAGGAAATTAATGAAATTCGAATATGCAACAGTCCCACTACTTTCGCACGCTACAAAGCAGATCCTCGATACTTGGGGTTCAGATGGATGGGAACTCGTAACTGTTATTCCAGCGCCAGGGGGCGAACAACTCGTTGCATATATGAAGCGTGAGGTTAAATAGTCATGGCTATTGATGTCCGTGCAAAACTCGCAGAAAAAGGTTTGAGTCTTCCGGTAGCTGCAAAGCCAGTTGCGGCATATGTGCCGGCAGTTCGTACTGGAAAAATAGTGTTTACCGCAGGACAACTCCCATTAGTAGATGGTGCAATGGCAGATACTGGCAAAGTTGGCGATGAAATAACGCAAGAGCGAGCGAAAGAACTTGCCGAGATTTGCGCACTTAACTGCCTTGCAGCGGTTGAACTTGTAGCTTCAGTTGATTCAATTGTGAAAGTTATTCGCGTAGTTTGCTATGTAAATGGCGCATCAGGTTTTATCAGCCAACCATTTGTTGCAAATGGAGCATCTGAACTCTTTATGCATATTTGGGGCGATGCGGGAATCGCGGCACGAAGCGCTATCGGAGTTGCTGAACTGCCCTTGAATTCACCGGTGGAGATCGAACTTACCGTTGAAGTTGCTTAATTAATAAGCTTTAGCGCGAACGCTTGTTGAGACGTTCTGCATCAGCAATCAATACTGAACGACCGTCCAGCTTAAGCCAACCACGTCCAGCAAAATCAGCTAACGCTTTATTTACTGTTTCGCGCGATGCGCCTACCAATTGAGCAAGTTCTTCTTGTGTTAAATCGTGATTTACCAAGAGGCCATCTGAAGTTGTCTTACCAAAGCGTTCGCCAAGATCGATAAGTGCTTTTGCTACACGGCCTGGAACATCAGAGAAGACTAAATCTCCTACCGCTTCATTTGTGCGCCGTAGGCGTTGCGACAATCTAGTCAGAAGTTGCAGAGAAACTTCTGGGTTCTCCCTTAGCCAAGGAATGACTTTTTCGTGGCTCAGCGATAGCAACTTAGCATCGGTAACTGCAGTTGCAGTCGATGTGCGTGGGCCTGGATCAAAGAGCGATAGTTCGCCAAACATTTCGCCCGGTCCGAGGATGGAGAGCAGATTCTCGCGTCCATCTCCGCTGGAGGTTCCAAGTTTTAACTTGCCGTCAATGATTA
Organism: Actinomycetota bacterium; assembly: GCA_027731885.1. Lineage (GTDB taxonomy): Bacteria > Actinomycetota > Actinomycetes > Nanopelagicales > Nanopelagicaceae > Planktophila. The sequence continues at coordinate 1,699 of JAQCAO010000011.1, forward strand.
CGTATAAATGGTCGCCCTCATCGCCCTCTTTAAAAAGGATTGATCCTTTGGCGATCTTTACCGAATCCATTGAGGCGCGCAGCGATGCCGCAGCAGCCTCATCGAGGGCGGTAAATAGCGGGGCGTTGCGTACGACTTCTTCTTCCTGTGGCACATCGGTAGTTTACTCGCATGGCCCCTCATCGCGAAACCAGAAAGCAGGCTCGGGCTATCTATCGGATATTGAGCAAAAAATATCCCGATGTTCGCTGTGAATTGGATTTCTCCAATCCACTGGAGTTAACCATTGCGACCGTGCTTTCAGCGCAATGTACCGATAAAAGGGTTAACCAAGTTACGCCAGCGTTATTTAAGAAATATAAAAACGTTCGGGCATATGCTAAAGCTCCATTGGCAGATATCGAAGATCTGATTTATACAACCGGATTTTTTCGCGCTAAAGCACGCCACATTAAGGGCCTTGCTATAAAAATTATTGAAGATTTCGATGGTCTAGTTCCTGAGACCTTAGCGGAGTTAATCACCTTGCCGGGGGTAGGGCGCAAAACAGCAAATGTTGTTCTGGGACACGCCTTTGGAGTTCCAGGAATTACCGTTGACACGCACTTTGGCAGACTTTCGCGCCGATTTGAGTGGAGCAACTCGCAAGATCCCGCGAAAGTGGAATTTGAAGTGGGAGAGTTGATACCTGAAAAGGAATGGACCAACTTGTCACAGCGGATGATCTGGCACGGAAGACGGATTTGCCATTCGCGCAAACCTGCTTGCGGTGCGTGCCCAGTGGCAAAGATTTGTCCATCGATTGGAATTGGTGAAATGGATAAAGCCAAGGCGTTGCTGCTAGTTAAAAGTGATGCGGATTTCCGATGAAGAAAATATTTTTTCTTGTACTTGTTCTACTCTTATCGGGTTGCTCAAAGACCGAACCCGCAGCACAAAAAGGCGTGGTAGTTTCTTGCGAGTCGGTAACACGAGATGAATCAGTAATTGAGGGTATTGAGCTCGAATGTGTGGATGGTTCACCCGGAGCAGTTATTGAGTCACTGCGTGGCCCAATGATTTTAAATGTCTGGGGATCTTGGTGCACCACCTGTCTTGAGGAGATGCCTGAATTTGTGAGCTTTTACAGCAAGGCGAAAGGTAAGGTGCAGTTAATTGGGATTGCGGTAGAAGAAGCATCTCCCGAAAATTCTCAACGTTTTATCGTAAAGCACGGAATGACTTGGCCTAATTTTTATGATCGGGAGAATGACACCAGGCGATACTTTGGAATGGGAGTCCCAGTAACTTGGTTTATTGATGCATCAGGTAGGGCTGCTTTTAAGAAAATTGGTGTTATTGAGTCAGAGTCTGAGCTGGTAGAGCTCACTGAAAAGTACTTAGGGGTGAAGATTTAATGATAGTAGATATCGTCATTGGCTTATCATTATTTATCTCAGGCGTAATTGGCCTAAAGAGTGGATTTATAAAAACTATCTTTAAATTTGTTGGTTACATAGCCGGTGGAGTCTTCGGAATCTATTTCGCACTTAAAGTCTCAAGCGACTGGGCGCTAGATATAAAGCGGATTGGTTTTGTAATTTTTGCAATTATTGCCAGCGGATCACTTGGATCATTTCTCGGTGGATTAATTGCTAAAGCTTTGAAGTCAACCATCTTCCGTGGACCACTGGCACATGTTGATTCATTGGCCGGTGCTGCTTTACAAATGGCTCGAGTAATCGTTGTGGCTTATTTGATTGCAACCGTTCTGCTCTGGTCACCTTGGGAATCCGTCCAGAACCAGATCGCAAAGAGCCAAATTTTGCTAAAGGTTCAGCCTTACTTTCCCCAATTAATCACGCAAGCAAATGATTGGGTGAAGGAAGAGTTTCTTAATCTTCGTCCTTAGAAGAATTGAGTCCTTCTGAAATCAACTTCATTACATTTGGATCGGCCAGGGTTGTGGCATCTCCAACTGCGCGATTTTCGGCAACATCCTTCAGTAATCTGCGCATAATCTTTCCACTGCGGGTCTTAGGGAGTTCGGCAACGACCATAATCTGACGGGGGCGAGCGATAGCGCCAATTTCCTTAGTTACATGAGCGCGAAGTTCTTTAACCAATTCTTCTCCGCCAACATTTGGAATTCCACCGCGCAAGATAACAAAGGCCACGATTCCTTGCCCGGTCATTGCATCGGCAGCGCCAACTACCGCAGCTTCCGCAACAGCTTCATGCGAAACCAGCGCAGATTCAACTTCAGTCGTTGAAATGCGGTGGCCAGAAACATTCATAACATCATCAACGCGACCCATTAGCCAAGTTGCACCATCGTCATCCAACTTTGCACCATCACCGGCAAAGTAAATTCCTTTAAATCGCGACCAGTATGTCTCTTTGTAACGCTCGTCTTCGCCCCAAACACCGCGCAACATAGAAGGCCAGGGCTGATCCAAAATTAAGAATCCGCCGTGGCCATTTGGAACCGCTACGCCTTTATCATCAACAACTTTTGCGCTGATTCCTGGAAGTGCTTTCATTGCCGATCCTGGTTTAGTTGCGGTAACACCTGGAAGTGGAGAAATCATGATCGCGCCAGTTTCGGTCTGCCACCAAGTATCAACAATTGGGCAGTTATTGGATCCAATTACTTCGCGATACCACATCCACGCTTCTGGATTAATTGGTTCTCCAACTGACCCGAGCAGACGCAACGAAGATAAGTCGTGGGCACGTGGGAATTCATCTCCCCATTTCATCCAAGTACGAATCAGAGTTGGAGCGGTGTACAAAATAGTTACGCTATATTTTGCGATTATTTCGAAGAGTCGCCCCTTGTGTGGTGTATCAGGTGTTCCTTCATAAATAACTTGCGTAGCACCGTTGATTAGCGGGCCATAAACAACGTAAGAATGGCCGGTAATCCAGCCAACATCTGCGGTGCACCAGTAGATATCAGTCTCCGGCTTTATGTCGAAGACCACGCGATGCGTGTACGCAGCCTGAGTTAAATAACCACCAGTTGTGTGGAAAATTCCCTTTGGTTTTGCAGTAGTTCCAGAGGTATAGAGGATAAAGAGGGGATGCTCGCTCTCAAAGAATTCAGGTGTATGAGACTTACTTTGGCGGTCAACAATTTCGTGCCACCAGATATCGCGTTCGGAATTCCAAGCAGTTTCTTGATTAGTTCGCTTTACAACGAGCACCTTCGCTACATTGTGTTGACCCTTTAACGCTTCATCAACCGCGGGCTTTAGCGCGAAAGCAGATCCTTTACGGAAGCCACCATCTGCTGTGATAACTAACTTCGCATCGGCATCTTGGATTCGCGATAAAAGGGCATCAGCAGAAAATCCACCGAAGACAACGGAATGAACTGCGCCGATTCGCGCACAGGCCAACATCGCAACCGCTGCTTCCGGAATCATTGGTAGATAAATTGCTACGCGGTCGCCAGCGCTGATGCCAAGTTCAGTCAGCGCATGCGCTGTTTGCGAAACATCTTCCAGCATCTGTGAATATGTAATTGTTCTCGTATCACCTGGTTCGCCCTCAAAATGAAAAGCGATTCTTTCACCACGGCCTGCTGCTACGTGGCGATCGAGGGCATTTACTGATGCATTTAACTTTCCGCCGACAAACCACTTTGCATATGGCGAATTCCATTCTAAAACTTGATCCCACGTCTTTTCCCAAGTTAACTCGCGGGCCTGTTCTTCCCAAAAAGCTAAACGATCTTTATCCGCGTGTGCATATAGATCAGGCTTTGCGTTGGCTTGGGCGGCAAATGCAGGGCTCGGTGGAAAGAGCCGGTTCTCTTGCGAAAGATTTTCAATTGAATCGCCAATTTTTCCTGAACTCATAACTCTGCAGATTACCCGTCAATATCAACAGGCGGAAGACTTTCGGGGTGTGGCATATGAGATATGAGGGAAGATCCCTGCCTTCGCTCCTCGAACTAGCAAAAGAGCCCAAATAGAAAGGAAAAAAATGCTCACAACATTTCTTGTTCTGCTTCTCAAGATAATCACCAGCCCAGCGCTCCTGGCTGGCTTGATCGCCTTCCTGCAGAAATTCCTCAATCCGTAATCAGGGATAAATCGGACGAGAAATCGCCATTTCCTACGCGTACTGGGAATGGCGATTTTTCATCCGCCTGCGAAGGTGGTTGGATTAGGCGTAAGCCTGAATTCGGCCCAATGACGCGCTCGGTCAGGGATTACACCCCGAGATAATTTGGAGTCATTATGGCCATAGCAACCCCTGAAATTTATGCCGAAATGTTGGATCGCGCTAAAGCAGGCGCATTCGCATATCCCGCAATCAACGTATCTTCATCACAAACGCTGATCGCCGCGCTTCGTGGTTTCGCCGAAGCTGAATCAGATGGAATTATCCAATTCTCATGGGGTGGGGCTGAATACGCTTCCGGTTCAACTGTTAAGAATATGGTCGATGGCGCTGTTGCGCTCGCCGAGTTCGCACATGTTGTCGCTAAAAATTACAATATAAATATCGCAATCCATACCGATCACTGCCCAGCAGAAAAACTTGATGGCTATATGCGTCCACTTCTAGAAATCGGTGCACAGCGCATCAAGAACGGTCAGGCTCCACTTTTTAATTCACATATGTGGGATGGCTCTGCAGTGGATATGAATGAAAATATGAAGATTGCAGATGAACTTCTGACCAAATCTGTCGCCGCTCGCACAATTCTAGAAATCGAAATCGGTGTTGTCGGTGGCGAAGAAGATGGCGTTGAAGCAAAGCACGATGCCAAGTTGTACTCGACTCCAGAAGATGCCTTGATGACAATTGAAACTCTTGGACTTGGAGAACGCGGTCGCTATATGGTCGCTGCAACATTCGGTAACGTCCACGGTGTTTACAAGCCAGGTAACGTTGTTCTGCAACCAAAGATTTTGCAGACTCTGCAAGATGCAGTTGTTGCTAAGAAGGGTCTTGCCGCAGGAAGCAAGCCGATGGATTTGGTTTTCCACGGTGGTTCAGGCTCACTTCTCTCTGAAATCCGCGACTCACTTGATTACGGTGTAATTAAGATGAATATCGACACAGATACCCAATATGCCTTTACTCGTCCAGTAGTTGATCACGTGTTGAAGAACTATGACGGCGTATTAAAGATTGATGGCGAAGTTGGAAATAAGAAGATGTACGATCCACGTGCGTGGGGTAAAGCAGCTGAAGCAGGAATGGCGGCACGCGTTGTACACGCTTGCGCAGATCTGCGTTCTACCGGAACATCACTTAAGAAGTAATAACTCACTCATACCAATCTCTGGAGAGGTTTTGCTATGCCAGCGTTAGTTTTGCTTGGAGCTCAATGGGGCGACGAAGGCAAGGGTAAAGCCACAGATATTCTCGGTGACCGCGTTGATTATGTTGTCCGTTATCAAGGCGGAAACAACGCAGGCCACACCGTGGTCATCGGAGATCAAAAGTATGCGCTGCACTTGCTGCCATCTGGAATTTTAAGTCCCAATGTAATTCCAGTTATCGGCAACGGCGTGGTGATTGATCCAGGTGTATTGCTCGAAGAGATTCGCGGTTTAACTGAACGTGGTATTGACTGCTCGAAGTTAGTGATCTCAACTAATGCGCACTTGATTACTCCTTATCACCGCACCATTGATAAAGTCTCAGAGCGCTTCCTTGGTAAATCAAAGATTGGCACAACCGGTCGTGGAATTGGTCCGGCCTATGCTGACAAGATAAACCGCATCGGAATCCGCGTTCAAGATTTATTTGATCCTTCAATTCTGCGCCAGAAGATCGAAGGCGCACTTCGCGATAAAAACCAAGTACTGATCAAAGTTTTTAACCGTAAGAACATTGAAGTTGATGAAGTATTAAATGAGTACCTGGCATATGCTGAAATCTTGCGTCCCTATGTTGCAGATACAGTATTACTGCTTGATCAAGCGCTAAAAGCCGGCAAGCGCGTCTTGCTTGAAGGTTCGCAAGGCACACTGCTCGATGTTGATCACGGCACTTATCCCTTTGTTACATCATCAAACCCAACAGCAGGTGGCGCTTGCACAGGTTCCGGAATTGGCCCAACCAAGATCGATCGTGTGATCGGAATCGTTAAGGCCTACACAACTCGCGTTGGATCTGGACCATTTCCTACTGAACTATTTGATGAAGATGGTGAAAAGTTACGCACCATTGGCGGCGAGATCGGTGTAACAACTGGACGCGCCCGTCGTTGCGGTTGGTACGATGCACCGATTGCGCGTTATGCAGTTCGTGTCAATGGACTTACTGATTTCTTCTTAACTAAACTCGATGTCTTAACTGGTTGGAAAGAGATTCCAGTTTGCGTGGCATACGATATTGATGGCAAGCGCGTAGAGGAACTCCCTGCATCACAATCTGATTTCCACCACGCCAAGCCGATATACGAATACCTACCAGGTTGGACTGAAGATATTTCGAAGGCTCGTAAGTTAAGTGATCTGCCAAAGAACGCCCAGGATTACATCTCTTTCCTAGAAAAGATATCTGGTGCGCCGATGAGTGCAATCGGAGTCGGGCCCGGGCGCGACCAAACAATTGTCGTAAAGGATTTCATCTAAACCATGAAAATCCTCCTAGTCGGAAGTGGCGGTCGAGAACACGCACTTGCACTAGGACTACAAGCAGATCCAGCTTGTACTGAATTACATTGCGTTCCAGGCAATCCCGGCACGGCACAGATCGCGACCAATCACGCTATTTCACTCACCGATAACGCAGCGCTTGTTGCACTTGCAAAAGAGTTGAGCATTGATTTAGTAGTAATCGGCCCCGAACTTCCCTTGGTCAATGGCCTTGCAGATCAACTGCGAGCAACCGGTATTGCAACCTTTGGCCCATCAAAGGCGGCGGCGCAGTTAGAAGGCTCAAAGCACTTTGCTAAAGGGGTTATGCGCGATGCTGGCGTACCAACAGCGCGCAGCTTTACCTGCGAGAGTCAAGAAGAGATAGAGAAAGCGCTCGACACCTTTAACGCGCCTTACGTTGTTAAAGATGATGGTTTAGCAGCAGGTAAAGGCGTGGTCGTCACCGATGATCGCGCAATTGCGTTATCTCACGCGCTTTCCTGCAAGCGAGTAGTTATTGAAGAATTTCTAGATGGACCAGAGATCTCGCTCTTTGGAATATCTGATGGGCGAAATATTTTGCCGATGCAACCAGCTCAAGATTTTAAACGCGCATTTGATTTTGATAAAGGGCCGAACACTGGCGGAATGGGCGCTTACTCACCTCTGCCGTGGGCACCCGATGAAATCGTTGAAGAGACTTACGAAAAAGTTTTAGCACCAATAATCGCCGAAATGGCGGCGCGTGGAACGCCGTTTATCGGGCTGCTCTATGCCGGACTCGCACTCACAGATCTTGGAATTCGAGTTATTGAATTTAATGCGCGCTTTGGTGATCCAGAAACCCAAGTATTGATTCCTAGGCTGAAGACGCCGCTGGCTACGCTCTTACTAAAAGCAGCTACTGATTCACTAGATGATGTTGCACTTGAGTGGCGAGATGAAAGTGCAGTAACAGTTGTCCTTGCCGCACCTGGCTATCCAGATGCACCACAAGTAAATGGCGAGATCACTAAGCTCCCGAATATTGCCGATACCCAGATTTTTCACGCAGGTACAGCGCAAAGCGGTGGCTCTCTAATCTCCACTGGTGGACGGGTTATGACGGTCACAGGAATCGGTGAAGATTTAACTCAAGCCCGCGACCGCGCATATCGCGCAATCTCACAAATTGAACTTTCCGGATCTTTCTATCGCAGTGATATTGCGCTAAATGCGTCGGTGGCAGAGAAGGGCAATTAAATGGGGGAGAATAAGTCAGTGAGCGTCCTTGCCGATCGTTATGCATCAGAGGCGATGCGCGCCATCTTTGCACCAGAAGAGAAAATCATTGCAGAACGCCGCTTGTGGCTGGCGGTCGCGCGTGCCCAAAATAAATTAGGCCACGCAATCGCAGACTCTGTTATTGCAGATTATGAAAAGGTAATTAATAAAGTTGATCTAGCATCGATTGATGCACGCGAGAAAGGATCTCGCCACGATGTGAAGGCTCGAATTGAAGAGTTCAATTCTCTTGCAGGTCACGAAGCGATTCACGCCGGAATGACTAGCCGTGATTTAACAGAGAATATTGAAGCCCTTCAGATTAAAAATGGTTTAGAGATCATCCACGGAAAAGTTGTCGCTCTCTTAGCCCAACTAGGCGAAAAAGCTGCGCAATATTCTGACCAACCTATTGCGGGACGCTCTCACAATGTTCCGGCACAGATAACAACTTTAGGTAAACGCTTTGCCTCAGCTGCCGAAGAACTTCTCTTTGCCTACGAGCGTTTAACTTCGCTACAAGATCGCTATCCAATGCGCGGTATTAAAGGACCGGTCGGAACAGCTCAAGATTCGATAGATCTTCTCGGTTCTTCAAAGGCCCATCACTCCTTGGAGATCGAGATCGCAAACGACCTTGGCTTTAACCGCGTTTTAGATTCAACTGGTCAGATTTATCCACGGTCATTTGATTACGACGTTGTAACCACGCTGGTTCAATTAGCTGCCAGCCCGTCTTCGCTTGCGACATCAATTCGTTTAATGGCTGGTGCTGAACTCGTCACCGAAGGATTTAAAGCAGGGCAAGTTGGCTCATCGGCGATGCCACATAAGATGAATACTCGCTCTTGTGAGCGAATCAATGGGTTAAGCGTTGTTCTGCGAGGGTATGCCTCAATGGCTTCTGAACTATCTGGTGATCAATGGAATGAAGGCGATGTCTCTTGCAGCGTGGTGCGCCGAGTTGCAATTCCAGATGCTTTCTATGCAATCGATGGATTACTTGAAACAACGTTAACTGTTTTAAATGAATTCGGCGCCTTTCCGGCAGTGATTCAGGCCGAGCTAGATCGTTATCTGCCATTTCTTGCAACGACAAAGATATTGATGGCCGCAGTTAAAGCCGGTGTAGGCCGCGAAGTTGCTCACGAAGTTATCAAAGAGCACGCAGTTAAAGCAGCGCTTGCGATGCGCGAAGGTAAGGCAAACACATTACTAAATGCACTTGCTGATGATGCGCGGATACCTTTAGATCGTAAGGCGCTTGATGCGTTGATTAGTCAACCAATTGAATTTACTGGCGATGCTCGCCAACAAATTGCTCGAGTTGTGGATCGCATCGACGCGATAACTTCCGCGCACCCTGCCGCAGCGCAGTACAAACCTCATTCCATCAGGTGAGCGGCTTCGGTTTGGCTGGTGCGCCGCCAGCACTAGCGATAAATGGTTGGCAACACTTGCGCACCGGAAAAGTTCGAGATCTTTATACAAATTCTGAAAATGAGATTCTGCTGGTTGCCTCAGATCGAATATCTGCATTTGATTGGGTTCTTCCAACGCAAATCCCAAATAAGGGTGCGATTCTTACTCAATTGTCACTCTTCTGGTTTGAACTGTTAGAAGATATTGTCCCAAATCACGTAATTAGCGATGAGGTACCAAGTGAAGTCAGCGATTGCGCGGTAATCGTTAAACCGCTGGAAATGTTTGCGATTGAATGTGTTGCCCGCGGTTATTTAACTGGCAGTGGACTTTCGGAATATAAAATTAGCCAAGCGGTCTGTGGCAATGCACTTCCTGAAGGTTTAGTTGATGGATCGCAGTTACCTGAAACCATCTTTACCCCTGCTACTAAGGCAGAAATTGGCGACCACGATATAAATATTGACTTTGCTGCTGCAACGAAAGTTGTTGGCGCTGAAGCGGCAGAAGAACTGCGTGTCTTAACTATCAAGTTATATGACACCGCGGCAGAGTTTGCCAATAGCCGCGGGATCATCTTGGCCGATACCAAATTTGAATTTGGCCGCGATTTAAAAGGCGCAATTACCTTGGGTGATGAAGCGCTGACGCCTGATTCTTCTCGTTTTTGGGAGGCGACTTCTTGGGCCCCGGGTAGCGCACCTGCCTCGTTTGATAAACAATTTGTCAGAGATTTTCTTACCGCCAGCGGTTGGGATAAGAAGAGCCCACCACCAGAATTGCCTGCAGAGATAATCGAAAAAACTGCAGCGCGATATGAAGAAGCATATTTCCGAATTACCGGCAGTAAATTTTAAGAGAGTAAGGGAGCAGTAAATGGCAAAGATCGTGGTCGATGTGATGTTAAAGCCAGAAATTCTCGACCCACAAGGAGTTGCTGTCTCTGCCGCGCTACCTCGACTTGGTTTCACCTTCGCCAAGAGCGTACGTCAAGGCAAACGCTTCGAAATTGAAATCGATGGCGATCCAACTCCTGCACAACTTGCTGAAGTAGAAAAAGCAGCTGAGAAACTCCTTGCCAATCCTGTAATCGAAACCTTTACCGTCAGAGTTGAGAAGTAAATGAAAGTTGGCGTAGTAACTTTTCCTGGCACCTTAGATGACCGCGATGCTGCGCGCGCAGCAACGTATGCCGGAACCACCGCCATATCGCTCTGGCATAACGATGCTGATTTAAAAGGTGTGGATGCAGTTATCTTGCCCGGTGGTTTTTCTTATGGTGATTATCTACGTTGTGGTGCGATCTCGCGCTTTGCTCCAGTTATGGAAAAGATCATTGATGCCGCAAATGGTGGAATGCCACTTCTTGGGATCTGCAATGGTTTCCAAGTTCTTTGCGAGGCGCATTTACTGCCAGGTGCTCTCACTCGCAATCACGAACTACATTTTCTCTGTCGTGACCAAAAGCTGGAGATAACGAATAACCAAACTACATGGACGAGCTCTTACAAAGTTGGACAAGAGATTGTGATCCCACTAAAAAATGGTGAAGGCTCTTTCCAATGCGACGATGCAACACTGGCAGCGCTAGAAGGTGAAGGCCGGATTATTGCTCGTTATGTCGGCGAAAATCCCAATGGTTCACGGAATAAAATCGCAGGAATCACCAATGAGCGGGGCAATGTGGTCGGCTTAATGCCCCACCCAGAACACGCGATCGATCCTTTAACTGGACCAACTGCTGATGGTTTGGGTTTCTTTACTTCAGTATTAATTGCGATGGTGAAGTAGTGGCGCTCGATACCGTTGCAATTGCTAAAGCCAATCCAGATACAAACCAACCCTTCGCAGAACTTGGCTTAAAAAGTGATGAGTATGCACGCATCAAAGAAATTTTAGGTCGCCGACCCACATCATCTGAGTTAGCGATGTATTCGGTAATGTGGTCAGAACATTGCTCATATAAATCTTCCAAAGTTCATTTAAAGCAATTTGGTGAGAAAGCGGTAAAGACAGATGCCCTGCTTGTCGGTATCGGTGAGAATGCTGGAGTCGTTGATGTCGGCCAGGGATATGCAGTTACCTTTAAAATTGAATCGCATAACCATCCATCTTTTATTGAGCCGTACCAAGGCGCAGCAACCGGAATTGGTGGAATCGTTCGCGATATTTTAACTATGGGTGCACGCCCGATTGCTGTGATGGATCCGCTTCGTTTTGGTCCCGCCGATGCGGCAGATACCCGTCGCGTTCTGCCTGGCATCATTGCGGGCGTTGGTGGATATGGAAATTGTTTAGGTCTACCAAATATCGGCGGCGAAGTCGTTTTCGATGAAACTTATATTGGCAATCCACTTGTAAATGCTTTATGTGTAGGGGTAATGAAACATAGCGATATCAAACTCGCTAAAGCGGCAGGGGCGGGAAACCTAGTTGTTCTCTATGGCGCAAAGACCGGTGGAGATGGTATCGGCGGAGTATCTGTCTTAGCCTCTGAAACTTTTGATGCAACTGGTCCGGCAAAACGTCCTGCAGTGCAGGTAGGCGATCCATTTGTTGAAAAAGTCTTGATCGAATGTTCGCTTGAGATATTTGCTGAAGATTTGGTTGTCGGCATCCAAGACCTTGGCGGGGCTGGCTTATCTTGCGCCACCAGCGAGCTGGCCTCAGGTGGCAGTGGTGGAATGAAAGTAGAACTCGACCGTGTTCCTCTACGCGATGCGACCTTATCTCCAGAAGAGATCTTGATGTCAGAATCACAAGAGCGCATGTGCGCGATTGTGGAACCTAAGCACATTGCGCGATTCTTAGAGATCTGCGAAAAGTGGGATGTCACTGTCACGGTGATTGGCGAAGTAACAGATGGCGAACGCCTGGAAATAACTTGGCATGGTGAGTTAATTGTTGATGTTCCACCGCGCACCGTGGCACACGAAGGCCCGGTCTATAACCGCCCACTTGCAAAGCCAGATTATCTAGATCGCGTTAATGCCGAAGTTATAAACGTTCCACGTCCTGAAACCGCAGCGCAAATTAAGGAAACTGTTCTTAAGTTAGCCGCAACCCCAAACCTCGCTGATAAATCTTGGGTGACATCGCAATATGACCGTTATGTTCAGGGAAACACGATTCAATCTCAGCCAGATGATTCTGGAATGGTCCGCATAGATGAGAGGACACATCTGGGAGTTGCGATTGCAACTGATGCCAACGCGAACTGGTCGTACTTAAATCCTTATGAAGGTGCGAAGCTGGCACTCGCTGAAGCAGCGCGAAATATTGCAACGGCTGGAGCAAAACCACTCGCCGTGACCAATTGCCTTAACTTTGGTTCTCCTGAAGATCCGGGCGTAATGTGGCAATTTGCAGAATCAGTTCGTGGATTAGCCGATGGATGTTTAGAGATGGGGTTACCTGTTACTGGTGGCAACGTCTCTTTCTACAATCAAACTGGCGCCGTAGCGATCTTGCCAACGCCAGTTATAGGCGTGCTCGGCGTTATTGATGATGTTCGCATACGCACACCGATGAGCTTTAATCGCGCTGGACTTGAACTTTATTTACTTGGTGATACCGCAGATGACATCGCGGGCAGTGAGTGGGCGTATATGCATGGCCAACGCGGCGGAAAGGCTCCGACCGCTGACTTACAGCGGGAAATGCGTTTAATTAACTTGTTGGTTGCAGGGCGCACATCACAAGTTTTCTCCGCAGCGCATGATTTAAGCCAAGGTGGGCTGAGTGCGACGCTAACTGAAATGGTGCTGCGCCATAACATCGGCGCGGTTGTTGAAATTGAAAATCCAGGAATCACTTTAATTTCAGAATCTCCGGGGCGCGTTGTAGTCGCCATCAAACCTGCGCAAGCTGCAGCGCTAACTTCTTTGGCTGAACAAAATAAGATAACGATTACCAAACTCGGAACTACTGGCGGTACGAGCCTAGTAATAAATGGCGCAGATATTTCCTTAACAGAGCTGCGCAAAGCACATTCTGAAACTTTTCCTAAGTTGTTTGGATAAAGATGCGCGATCCGATAATTCTGGAAGAAGTTAAGCAAACTCTCGCCGCTTTAGTTGATCGCGCACCTGGCCGCGCTATAGAAGTTCGTATTCCACCGTACGCGGCGGTGCAATGTGGTGAGGGTCCAACCCATACTCGTGGGACGCCAGCAAATGTAATTGAGATGAGCGCTGAAACTTGGTTGGCGCTAGCCAAAGGTGAGCGCACCTGGGCAGATGCAATGTCAGCAGGAGATATCAGCGCCTCCGGTGCGCGTGCTGATTTAACAGAACTTTTGCCGATTAGGATTAAGCCATGACGCGCCGCCCCGATGGTCTCTTAAACCACAACGTCTTAGATGACGATAAAGCGCCACAAGATGCGTGCGGTGTTTTTGGGGTTTGGGCACCAAAGGAAGAAGTTGCCAAGCTAACTTTCTATGGTTTATATGCGCTGCAACATCGTGGCCAAGAATCGGCTGGAATTGCAGCGAGTGATGGCGAAAGAATTTTGATTTATAAGGATATGGGTTTGGTTTCGCAAGTATTTACCGAAACCGATTTAGCATCTTTGACCGGTGATTTAGCAATCGGCCATTGTCGTTACAGCACAACTGGATCAAGCACCTGGGTTAACGCGCAACCAACGCTAAGACCTACTAAATACGGCACTTTAGCCCTGGCACATAATGGCAATCTAACTAACACTGGAGATCTGGCCGAGATGGTTCAGAAGCTAGAAGGTGAAGTGGCTAAGAACGGTCGTGGCGCAACCACAGATACTGAAATTATGACTGCGCTAATTGGTTTGCAGGATGAGAAGAATGTGGAAGCAAGCGCAATTGCAGTCTTACCAAAGTTAGAAGGCGCTTTCTCGCTGGTCTTTATGGATGAAAAAACTCTCTATGCCGCCCGCGATCGCCACGGAGTTAGACCGCTTGTAATCGGGAAGTTGGAGCGCGGCTGGGTGGTTGCATCAGAAACGGCAGCACTTGATATCGTCGGCGCCGCTTTTGTGCGCGAGGTAGAACCTGGTGAATTTTTAGCGATCAACGAAGATGGAATCCGTTCACAAATCTGGGCTAAACCAGATCCAAAGGGATGTCTATTTGAATACGTATATCTCGCTCGTCCAGATACGACAATTGCAGGACAAGGTGTTCACGCAACACGGGTACGCATCGGAAAACGTTTAGCTATTGAAGCACCGGTTGAAGCTGATCTAGTAATCCCGGTTCCTGAGTCTGGAACGCCTGCAGCCATTGGTTATGCACAACAATCAGGCATTCCTTACGGCTTGGGATTAGTTAAGAATTCTTATGTTGGGCGCACATTTATTCAACCTTCACAAACCATCCGCCAGTTAGGTATTCGCTTAAAGTTAAATCCACTACGCGAAATCATTGAAGGAAAACGTATTATTGTTGTGGATGATTCGATTGTGCGCGGAAATACCCAACGTGCGATTGTGCGAATGCTTCGTGAGGCCGGTGCCCACGAGATTCACGTCCGTATATCCAGTCCACCAGTGAAATGGCCGTGTTACTACGGAATTGATTTTGCATCGCGCGCAGAATTAATCGCCAGCGGATTAGAAGTTGAAGAAATTCGTCGATCTATAGGTGCTGACTCATTGAGTTATGTCTCGCTGGAGGGCTTAATCGAGGCTACGACAATCCCAGAAGAGAAGCTCTGCACCGCTTGTTTTACTGGCAAATATCCAATTTCGGTTCCGACAGATATGTCTGAAGGAAAGATGCGCCTAGAAATTACCGAGACTGTGAAGAGTCATGAGCACATATAAAGAAGCCGGCGTCGATATCAATGCAGGTGATCGCGCCGTTGAATTAATGAAAGCTTCGATCGCCAAAGCAACTCGTCCTGAAGTATTGGGCGGGATTGGAGGATTTGCCGGTTTATTTGATGCCAGCGCGTTAAAGAAATTAAGCAAACCTCTTCTAGCAACTTCAACTGATGGTGTAGGTACCAAAACTGAAATTGCCAGACAGATGGGGATTTACGACACCATCGGCGAAGACCTAGTCGCAATGGTTGTAGATGATTTGGTGGTCTGTGGCGCAGAACCTTTATTTATGACAGATTACATCGCTGTTGGAAAAGTTGTTCCAGAACGAATTGCAGATATTGTCAAAGGAATCGCGCGGGGTTGTGAGAAAGCAAATACCGCGCTGATCGGCGGAGAAACTGCAGAGCACCCAGGATTACTAAAAGAAGATGAATTTGATATTGCAGGAGCTGCCACCGGAGTAGTCGATGCTGATAAGCAGATGGGATCTCACCGCGTTAAAAGTGGAGATTTAATTATTGCAATGCCGGCCAGTGGTTTTCATGCCAATGGCTATTCGCTGGTACGACATATCCTAAAAACAGAGAAGTTAGATCTGCAGAAAAAGTATGAAGACTTTTCTAAGATCTTAGGAGAGATACTTTTAACACCAACCGAGATTTACACTTTAGATTGCTTAGCCTTGGTTAAGGCGCAGTCAGAAAAGATTCGTACCTTTTCTCACATCACTGGCGGAGGCTTGGCGGATAACACTGCACGGGTGATTCCAGATGGATTGATTGCAAAGTACGATCGCACAACTTGGGCGCTTCCGACAGAAATGAAATTTATGGCAGATTGCGCTGGAGTTCCGCAGGCAGATATGGAGCGCACCTGGAATTGCGGTATCGGGATGGTCGCGATCGTGGACCCAGCCATCGCCGACCTGACGATCAGATCATTGGCGGCGCGGGGGATGAAAGCCTGGATATCAGGCTCAATTCACGCTCAAAGTGGCCCAGGTGCGGCTACTTTGGAGGGAAAGTACCTGACGCGATAGCCTACGCGTCTTGACGAAATTAACTTTGGTAAGGAGGTCGCCCAATGGGTCGCGGCCGTGCAAAAGCAAAACAGACAAAAGTAGCAAGAGATCTTAAGTACAACTCGCAAGAGATGGATCTAGATCGCCTTGCCAAAGAACTCCATGGCGAGGATTCATCAAATAAAACTCGTGATGATGACGATCCATTTGCCGAGGGTAATTACATTCCCCGTGCTTAATTTTCACTTGCGATTAAAGTGAGACCAACTCCCTACGTAGCTTCTCTTCGTATCTACGAACCACTTTCTGCCTTTGAACCAGCTGATCGTTTGCGCTGGCAAGATTTAAAGGCGGATGAAAATTCAAAGCGCGCTGAACAAGAGTTAGCGCTGCGCCGTTTGGTATTTCCTGAACCACCAACAGGCCGTCCTGATGGGGCACATATTTTAGATATAGACGGACTGCGTTATGTCTCACCTTGGTCTACCGCAACTCGCTGTTGGGCGGCGCTCGATGATTTTAAAGAATCAATGCCATCATCAGTTACTCCTTTTTTCATCCCACAATCGCTTGAAGATGTAATCACTGCTGGAGTAGATCTAATGGAAGATCGAGTGCCACATATTTTAACTGAAAACTGGTTAATACCACCACGTTGGTTCTCACTCTTTATGGCCGAAGAGCGAGTTCGCGGTGAAGATGAGGATGGACTCTTCTGTATTTTAAGAACTACAATTGGAGATGCTAAAGGGCGCACCGAAGTTGCACACCAAACAGTAAAAAGCGCATTTGGTGAGGGTTCAGTAGAAGCAGAAATTGAACATTTACTCGAATGGCTTGATATGTTTCATAACAAGTCACTGGTCGAACTTGATTATGGTGGGTTAGCAAATTACTTAGATCACGGGTTGCGCTTAGCCGGCGAGGAAGGTTTAGCCGCCGACACATCTGTAGAAGATGTGCTCTTATCTCTATCTGGACTTGCCGCCGGCGATGGCCAGATGGCTGGTCAGGGCTACGAGCGGTTGGTTTCTCGTTGGCGGATTGTGCAGAGCTTTGAATCGGCGATATAAAGCCGGGTTTAACTGATCGCGCTATTGCTATTTGCGCTCACTTTGGCGGATACTTCCGACAGTCGTTACAAAACGGACACCGAATGGCTTAACTGAGGAGTTGTATGAATCGTCTGCCTGATGCAGAAATTTTGCTCACACCTCGCGAAGTTGCTGAATTATTTGGAGTCGATCCCAAGACTGTCACTCGTTGGGCAAAGGCCGGAAAGTTAACTTCGATTCGGACTTTGGGCGGTCATCGCCGTTTCCGAAAGTCTGAAGTTGATGACTTAAGGAACAATTATTTCAAAAGCGAGAATAAATAAGTAATTTATGGAATTTTCAGTTCTGCAATTTCTCTTACTTGGCGTGCTCACATTTATCTTTGTTGGCGTACTAACACCGCTAATG
>JAQCAO010000101.1 GCA_027731885.1 Actinomycetota bacterium
GTGGGATCACTGTCTTAACACAGTTGCACCCGCTTCCGGTGGCAGGGCACCTTCTACTCTCCATCCTTCTCATCGGCGGAGCGACTTCACTTTATGATCGACGGGAAATCGCAATTCGCAAATTTAAGCCCGAAGATAAAATGACATCAAATCTCTCGATTGCTCACATCTACCTAACATTTTTTGTGATCGTCTTAGGCACTCTCGTCACTGGCAGTGGTCCGCACGCCGGCGATGAAGATACCCAGCGCTTTGGGTTCAATATTCGCGCCATTTCCACGATACACGCAGAAGCCGTGATCGCACTGCTCGGCCTTACTTTGGCGCTCTATGTAGCGGCGCGGCGAAACCCTTTACATCGTCGCAAAATCATTATCTTTACAGTTATCGCCCTCGCCCAAGGCGCGATCGGATATATCCAATACTTTATGGGAATCCCTGAAATAATTGTGGCGCTCCATCTTCTCGGCGCTACTCTTGTTTGGATTGCAGCTTGGCGCATTCGAATGGCAATCACCACTTCCCCGGTCGGTACTGTACCTACTAACGCGGGAGAAAATTCTTAATGAATAACCTGGAGAACTGGTCAGAGTTAGATGATCGCGCAGTTAAATATGCACGCGCCCTTGCTATGGATGCAGTTCAGAAGGCCGGTCATGGCCATCCCGGCACCGCAATGTCACTTGCTCCGGTTGCTTACAATCTATTTCAACGCCACCTAATCCATGATCCTGCCGATCCTAATTGGTTGGGTCGCGATCGCTTTGTGCTCTCTTGCGGACATTCCTCGCTCACTCTCTATATCCAACTCTTCTACAGCGGCTATGGATTGGAGATGGATGATCTAAAAACTTTCCGAACTTGGAACTCGCTTACTCCGGGCCATCCTGAATATGGACATACTGCGGGAGTTGAAATGACTACCGGTCCATTGGGGGCTGGCATCGCAACTGCGGTCGGTATGGCTATGGCCGCACGTTACGAGCGTGGCTTATTTGATCCCAGCGCACCTACAAATTCCTCGCTCTTTGATCACAATATTTGGGTGCTCTGTTCGGATGGAGATCTGCAAGAAGGTGTAAGTAGCGAAGCATCATCTCTCGCTGGGACGCAGCAACTCGGTAATCTAAAAGTTATCTATGACGATAATCGCATCTCGATTGAAGGCGATACCCATCTAGCATTTACCGAGGATGTCTCAGCGCGATATCGCGCATATGGCTGGAACGTTATCGATGTCGCGGCATCTGCTGATGGCAGCGTCGATTTAGCGGCACTTGATGTGGCGATGGTTGCTGCAAAGAGCGAAGTTACTAGACCAACGTTGATCAGAATGTGCTCGATTATCGCTTGGCCGGCACCATCGGCCCGAAATACTGCAGAGTCGCACGGTTCGGCGCTCGGTGCAGAGGAAATTTCTGCGACGAAAGTTCTCCTTGGTTTAGATCCCGAAGAAAACTTTGCAATGCCAACAGAGATTTTAAATCATGTGCGGCAGGTAAAAGTAAGAGGGGCTGCGACCCGCAAGAGTTGGAATGAGAAGCTCGCGCTCTGGCAGAAGAGTAATCCGCAGAGTGCAGCTTTACTGCAACGTTTGCTTGCTGGCGGATTGCCACAAGGTTGGGATGCCGATCTTCCGCAATATGCGCCAGGTAAAGAGGTTGCGACTCGTAAAGCATCCGGAGAGGTAATTGCCGCTCTTGCGAAATCACTTCCTGAGTTCTGGGGTGGTTCTGCTGATTTAGCGGGAAGTAATAACACAACTATTGGTAGCGCGGGATCATTCCTGCCTGCGAGCAGCACAATGGCTGGTGCAAATCCCTACGGTCGAATGATCCACTTTGGTATCCGCGAACATGCGATGGGTTCAATTCTCAATGGAATAGCGCTTTATCAAAGAGTTTTGGTGGAACCTTTGCAGTCTTTAGCGATTACATGCGACCAGCAGTTCGCTTGGCCGCAATTATGGATCTGCCGAGCATCTTTATCTGGAGCCACGATTCAATCGGGCTAGGTGAAGATGGGCCGACGCATCAACCGATTGAGCACCTTGCATCACTTCGCGCTATCCCAAATTTTTCAGTTGTTCGACCAGCCGATGCCAATGAAGTCCGTGAGGCGTGGAAGGCGATACTCCTTCGTCGCAAACCGGTTGGTTTACTTCTATCCCGCCAAAACTTGCCGGTATTTGATCGCACCTCTCTTGGTTCAGAGGCGCTAGTAAGTAAAGGCGCATACATTCTCAAGGATTCTTCGACGACTGCTGACGTTCTTTTGATCGCAACTGGTTCTGAAGTTTCGATCGCCTTGGCAGTGCAGAGCGCCCTCGCGGAGAAATCAATCGCAGCCCGTGTGGTTAGCGCTCCTTGCCTTGAGTGGTTTAGCCAAGAGAGCGCGGAGTACCGAGAGAGCGTTCTACCTAACTCAACTCGGTTGAAGGTAAGTATTGAAGCGGGTATCGCACAAGGTTGGCGCGAATACATTGGTGATAATGGAATTGCAATATCACTAGAACACTATGGTGCATCAGCATCTGCCACCAAGTTATTTTCCGAATTTGGATTTGGTGCTGATGGCATTGTCGCCAAGATCGAAGCAGCCCTTAAGTAATGATTACTTTAGTTGGGCCGGCTCTGCAGAGAATCGATCGGAACAACCCAATCTATAAATCACTCACCGCAGCCCATCCGAGGCTGGCTAAGAAAGATCCAGGTATCTGGGGTACGGTGGCAGAAACTGAGGCGGCTGTAAGGCTTAATTGGATTGATCTAGATGAGAGTTCACGAGATTTATTGCCGCTGCTAGATGCGGTGGCAGCCAAGTTTAGAGATCGTAGCAATTTGGTTCTCTGTGGAATGGGTGGATCATCCCTTGCCCCAGAAGTGATCGCTAAATCTTTTGGTAAATCGATCTTTATCTTAGATTCCACCGATCCTGATTACTTAGCGCACGCGCTAAATGGGACTGCCGAGAATTTACTTGTGATCGTGAGCTCCAAATCAGGGTCAACGATTGAAACTGCCTCACAACGCGCCTTCTTTGAAGATTATCTAAGAAAGTCGAAACTAGATCCAACTCAGCATATGCTCTTTGTTACAGATCCAGGCTCACCGTTAGATCAAGATGTGCGCGCCAAAGGTTTTACTGTAATCAACGCAGATCCAAAAGTTGGTGGACGTTTTAGCGCACTAACAGCATTTGGTTTAACTCCCGCCACTTTGATGGGAGTTGATGCTTCAATACTGTTGGACCAAGCCGGGGATTGTCGTACCCAGTTAAGGGAAGACCCTGCGGTGGCTTTAGATGTTGCCTATTT
>JAQCAO010000102.1 GCA_027731885.1 Actinomycetota bacterium
TGGCAACTACCGCCACCCTCCTTGGGCGCGAACCAAAGAATTTTCCAATTCCGAGCGCTCCGGTTGCCAACCTTGATGCAAAGATCATCTCGATCTTTAACCAGAAAGGCGGCGTTGGAAAGACAACGACCACAATTAACTTAGGTGCAGCTATTGCAGAACTCGGACGCCGCGTTCTCCTAGTCGATTTCGATCCACAAGGTGGTCTCTCGCTAGGTCTTGGCGTCAATGCTCACGCACTGCCCTTAGAAAATACCGTTTACTACGCGCTGATGACCCCTGATGCAAATATCGATGAGATTGTTTTGAAATCATCGGTTGCAAATCTAGATTTCTTACCCGCCAACCGAGATCTGGGTACCGCTGAGACAACGCTCGGCGCTGAAATCGGTGGACAACAATATTTAAAGCGTGCGCTTGCGCGCCTGAAGGATCGTTACGACGTTATCTTGATTGATTGCCAGCCAACTATGGGACAGCTGACGATTAACGCACTTGTCGCATCTCACGAAGTGATAGTCCCTCTGCAATGCGAATACTTTGCTCTTCACGGTTTCATTGAGTTGAAAGGTAATATCGAGAAAGTTAAGTCCTTCCTTAACCCGGAACTTAATCTGATCGGAATTTTGGCGACTATGTACGAAAAGAAAACTCTCCATAACCGCGAAGTTTTAACTGCCATACTTGAAAAGTATCCTGAGGATGTATTTGAAACTATTATCGCCAAGACGATTCGTTTCTCGGAAACAACCGTTGCTGGTGAACCGATTACAAGTTATGCATCATCATCGGGTGGGGCTGCGTCATATCGCAGACTTGCTCGTGAGCTAATTGCCAGAGGAGGCGCACGATGACACGTAGAGCCAGTTTGCCAGGAGCCGATGAACTATTTCGCGCTAACACCCCTGCACTTAGTGCAGTTCGCCAAGTTGTTGAGGAAGCGCAAGAGGTTGCTAAGCCGATTGGTGTATCAGCAACTCCCAAGAGCAAAAAGGGTGTTCGTTCAACTCCGCGTCGTCGTGTCACAACCGTGGATCGTTCACCTTCAGGTCGTGAAAAACACGATGAGAAGATTACCGTCTACCTATCCCCCGATGAACTCTTTGATCTAGATCAAGCGCGCTTAACTCTTCGGGGTGATCTTGGATTAGCGGTCGATCGCGGACGGATCGTACGTGAATCAATCGCAGTGATAGTTGCTGATTTAGAAGCTAAAGGCGATCAGAGCATTCTGGCGCGACGCCTGCGCGGCATTTAATTCGCACGCGGGTGGGCGCTGGCATATGCCTCGCGCACTTTATCTATAGTAATTAAGGTGTAAATCTGAGTTGTTGTGACAGATGAGTGTCCCAGTAACTCTTGCACTACACGAATATCTGCGCCTCCATCTAAGAGGTGCGTTGCATATGAATGTCTAAAAACGTGGGGTGATACTTTCCCCGTCAAACCTGTTGCATGCGCTGCATCGATTACCGCCTGCCAAGCGCTCTGACGCGATAACCGAGCTCCGCGCGAGTTGAGAAAGAGCGCAACTGTCGCTCGATTGGACTTTGATTTTTCAAGATACGCCGGACGTAGACGGATCACATAGTTCTCAATCGCTTCTTGCGCGTATCTACCTAGCGGCACGATCCGCTCCTTTGAACCCTTGCCACGCAACTTTAAGGTGGTTATCTCATCTCCAGCAAGGGTTGATTTTCCGAGATCTGAAAGGTTTAAACCGACCACTTCGCTCACCCGAGCACCCGTTCCGTAAAGAACTTCCAGAATTGCGCGGTCACGTAGCGATGACAGGTCTCCAACTCGTTGAGTTGAATCGAGTAGAGAGGTCACCTCTGCGAGCGTCAGCGCTTTCGGCAATTTCCGCGGCAGACGATTGGCGGTCATCTCAGTCGTTGGATCGCTAATCCCATGTTCGCGGGCTAGATACTTATAAAAGGTCTTTAAGGCAGAGACCGCACGATTGATCGAAGAGAGCGCTAATCCTGAAGCTTTGAGCGATATCTCGTACTCGGTGAGCTTTTCTGCTTCTATCGTTGAAAAATCTAAATTCTTTTTTGATAAGTAGCTCGCAAAATTAACTAGATCGCGTCGGTAGGCTGAGATCGAATTTAGAGATAGGCCCCGCTCGATCTGTAGATGATCTAGAAAAGCCTTACTAACGCTTTCAAACTGCATAACCATGCGCCAGTGCGATCGCCTCATATCTAACCTTGCCAGCATGCACATTTAAGCCGCGTTCCAAAGCAGGATCTTCGCTAGCCGCGCGCTCCCACCCTTTATTTGCGATCGCTAACGCATAGGTAAGGGTGGCATTTGTTAAAGCGTACGTTGCTGCAACTGGGACTGCGCCGGGCATATTTGCAACGCAATAGAAGATCGAGTTGTGAACCTGGAAAGTAGGTTCTGCATGAGTTGTCGGTTTTGAATCTTCAAAACAGCCGCCTTGGTCTATCGCGATATCAACAAGTACAGATCCCAACTTCATCTTCGCTACCTGGTTATTTGTTACCAACTTCGGCGCTCTCGCGCCGTGGACTAATACCGCGCCGACTACGAGATCTGCCTGTGCAATTTCTCGATCAATGGCGTGAGTAGTCGAAGCAAGCGTCTTTATTCTTCCGTTGTAAAGGGCGTCAATGTAGGCCAATCTCGGCAGTGATTTGTCGAGCACCGTCACATCAGCGCCCATTCCCATGGCGATAACCGCTGCATTTAAACCGGCGACTCCCCCACCGATTACAACTACCTTTCCAGGAGCAACTCCTGGGACGCCAGCTAATAGAACACCCCGCCCACCGTTCGGTTTTTGCAAAGCCGCCGCGCCAACTTGAACAGATAATCTGCCGGCGACTTCACTCATTGGAGCAAGTAGCGGAAGAGCGCCATCAACTTCCACTGTCTCGTAAGCGATCGCAGTTACACCGCTCTTCAATAGCGCATCTGTGCACTCTTTCGAAGCTGCCAAATGTAGATAGGTAAAGAGAATCTGACCAGAACGCAGGTGCGGATATTCAGCAGCGAGCGGTTCTTTAACCTTAAGAATTAGATCAGCTCTTGCCCAAATTTTTGCGACATCTTTTTCAATCGTCGCGCCAGCAGCGAGAAAATCACTATCGCTGATCGCAGAGCCGACTCCTGCGCCTTCTTCTATTACTACCTTATGACCGGCGCGGATGAACTCGTAAACCCCTTCCGGGGTAAGTGAAACTCTATATTCGTGAACCTTAATCTCTTTCGGAACACCAACTAACATTCTTAGCCT
>JAQCAO010000012.1 GCA_027731885.1 Actinomycetota bacterium
GGTTGTGCACTTTCGAGCCCCCCACCGGAATCGAACCGGTGACCTTTTCCTTACCATGGAAACGCTCTACCGACTGAGCTAGGGGGGCAATAGGTAGAGGTGTGAGTGTACGACAGTTGCAGCAAAAGATAAAAATTAGCGCCCTGGATCAAGCGTGACTTTGCCCGTGGTCTGGCGCGCCAGCACAGCTTGGTGAGCAATTTTCGCCTCAGATAAACCATAAGTCGCACCAATTACCGGCTTTAGCGCACCTGAGGAAATCAAAGCAAATAAATGAGTTAAAACATCTGCCATCAACTCTTTCTTTCCAAAGCAATGTGAAAGCCAGAATCCTGCGACAGTTTTTGTTCCACCCATTAATAAGCCCGGATGAATTGGAGTTGGCGCGGTTCGCGATGCCATACCGAATGTAACTAAGCGTCCGAATGGCGCCAGGACTTCGAGGCTAGAATCAAAAGTTTTCCCACCAACCATCTCTAAGACAATATCAACTCTCTTGCCGCCGTTTGCAGCAAGCATCGCAGCAGTTAAATCTGTTGCATTGGCATCGACGACCGCATCGGCGCCAAGTGATTTAGCTAATTCATTTTTGGAATCCGATGATGTAACTGCAATCACCTTTGCGCCCCACATCTTGGCAAGTTGAATTGCAAGCGTTCCAACGCCACCTGCGCCGGCCTGAACAACAACGCTTTCACCTGGCTGCAGGTGCGCCATAGTTTTCAAGATATGCCAGGCAGTTGTTCCCTGCACCAACATTGCAATAGCTTGTTCATCGCTTACGCTATCTGGAATATCAATACACATTGCTTTGGGAGCCAGTGCCTTTTGGGCATAGCCACCGGTGGTTGCACCCGCTAAAACGCGGCGTCCGCTTGCCGTCTTTCCAACAACTTCTAAGCCCGGGATTAGCGGCAAAGTCTGCTTTGATAAGTAAGAGTTCTCTGTTTGGTGGGTATCGGCATAATTAATACCGATACAAGAGACTTCAATTAACTCTTCCGCATCTGATGGGACCGGATCGGGAAGATCCACCATTTGCATAACATCTGGTCCACCGAATTGGGTTATCTGAATAGCATTCACGTTTTCGCCTCCAGTTAATTTTGATCTGATTCTATTACTAGAAATACTTGCGGAAGATCTGCCTAATTCGCTTAATTATCCGCTTATTCAGCTTTAGCGTTTGATCTATAGGAGAGACTGCCATTACCTTGGCGTGTGCCGGCTCATCAGGAGTAATTACATCCTTGAGAGTTGGTGAATTTTGATCCAGCGAGTCGGCTATGCGATCGATGCTGGCTACCATCGAAAGCCCGCGCACGATTTGTTCTTGGTCGGCATCTTTGGCATCTTCAATTAGCGTCTCGGCAAGTAAAGCTCCGGCATCACGTGCATCATCAGTGGCGGTCGTGGTTGTTTCAAAATCTTCATCATCATCAAATTTCGTTGAAATTGCAAAACTCGCAGCTGACAACGCAACAGCGATCTGTTTTTGGGTCGAATCTGCGATTCCCCCACTTACTGCAGAATCAAATAAGGTACGAGCGATCGCTCTAACTTGCAGCAGCGTATGCTCAATTGCGATTCCTTCTATGTAAACACTTTCCGCTTCATCTTTCTCTGCAGTCGGAAACCATCTTGCGTGTCCGCGCGCTTCTACAGATTGTGCGCGTATTGCTGGAATTGCTTCCATTAACAATCGTGCTTTAGCTAACCAATTGCCGGCCTCTTTCTGGGTGTATCCAGCTGCAACTCCCTCAGACATTTGGGCAAGTAAATCTGCAGCCTTTTTACTAACTTCAGTGATCTGATCATTGGCACGCCCCACTGGAGTTTTAGCATGCGAAAAGTATGAGAAGGCGATCGCGACTATCGCACCGATGAGCGTTGATCCCAAGCGATGTGTTGCAGTGGTGCCACTGATTCCGGGGCCGATAACAATAAGCGCAGTCACCGGAACATTTACCGAAGCTACTTCTCCAAGGTGGAGCGCGCGTGCAACAACTGCGCAGAAAATAACGGTGAGGCCAACGGCTATAAAGCCAACATCAAAGATCGAGACATTTATCAGGGCAATCGTTGCTCCGATCGCTGTTCCAACGATCTGTCCGAAACCTTCGCGTACTGACTTGTGGAGTGAGATTCGAATAGAAAGGGTGCAAATAATCGCGGCTACTACGCCACCATTTTCAATTAGTAAGTCACCGACCTGCCAGGCAGTTGCACCGGCCAGACCAGCGACAAGTATCTGGCGAACCCAAACTCGACGATCCGCAAATAGCTTCTTTATCTTTTTCCACAAGATGTGGTTAAGTTTAGTAGGCGCGCACCATTTCGCTCATGCGTGCCGCATTATTTGCAAGGTTTCCACGAGAAAGTGCTCCGCCAATGAGTAAGGCGGTGTCTTTCCCATACATTTCTATCATCTCTGGAATTCGCTCAAGAGTCATTCCACCGGCAGGTGCAATCCACGATGGTTTTAGTTTTCCTAGCTCTGAGCGAGATTTTGCTGCGATGTCCAGGCACTGTTCTTCGCTAAATGAGAATCGACCACCAATATTTGGGAATATCGAGATATCCGCGCCAGCTAAACGCATTAAGGTTCCGAAAATTACCCCGTGTGAAATTCCTTCGTTCTTGGATATTACAAATGATCCCAACATTGATGGATGACCTTGTATTGGTAGCGCCAATGAATCATCAGCTGCCAATACACGTAACGAATCAAATCCAGTGATTCCGGGAAGAATTAACAGCGCACCCGCTCCAAGTTCTTTCGCGGTGTAGGCCGCATCTTTAACCTGATCAAATGGCAGATTTAAACTTGGTGCATATGCGGTATTGCCACCCGTGACTTCATTTGCTTCAGCAACGGCCCGCGCCACCAAAGTGACTCGCTCTTTCCATGTCGCCCAAGGTTGATTTGCAAGACTGTGATCATCTTTTATTAAATCAAAACCCGCCAGCGCTAAAGTTCGTGCCATCTCTGCAAGCGTTGCGGGATCAGAGCCCATTGGCTTTAGCGCCGTGGTCAGAAGTGGACGAGAATCAGCTTTAAATAGAGCGCGAAGTCCACTTACTCCAAAACGCGGTCCCTTAAATTTATCTAGGAATGAAGAAGGGGGCTTGAGGTCAACTATTCGCACACCAGGAAAGAGTGAGGCATTTCCCCAAAGTACATTTAGCAGCTGAGTTAGTTCACCGCCGGCAACATCCGGATTGTAAGAAATTGTTATTAAATAGCTGGATTTATCGCTGGAAGTTATCTCTTCAATTTTGCCTACCACTTGATCCTGAATCCAACTAGGTGCTAATTCAAATGGAAACTCGATAGTTTGTTCTACTCGAATTAGATCAGCAATTGATTTTGGATCTTCTCCAAAGTAGGAATAAGTTACATAAATTCGATCCATTAAAGTGCTTCCGCCTTTGCGCTGCTATGAACTGTTACCGAACGTTGTTCTTCTAACTCCGCCTCATCAATATTCAACTTTCGGCCAAGTGCATTTTCCACGGCGCGAATGAGCGCCTGTGCATCCATGAAGTACTCGGCCATCAAATACTTCTGAGATGCACCGTGCGCATAAGTGTCCTTCAGGCCAATGCGTTGAAGTGGAACTCCAATACCATTTTCTGCCATCACCTCGGCAACTGCGCTGCCAAGTCCTCCGATGATTGAGTGGTTTTCCATAGTGATGATCCCGTGCTTTGCGCTCTTTAGAGCAGAGATAATTCGTGGGTCGGTAAATGGTTTGAGTGT
Source organism: Actinomycetota bacterium (assembly GCA_027731885.1). Lineage (GTDB taxonomy): Bacteria > Actinomycetota > Actinomycetes > Nanopelagicales > Nanopelagicaceae > Planktophila. The sequence continues at coordinate 3,764 of JAQCAO010000012.1, forward strand.
TGAAACGTGAAGATGTGAAACTGATACTCCACGATCTTGCAGAAGCGGAATAGCGCGAAGTGCTTCTTCGGTCATGATTCCTGAGGTAATAAGCGTGATATCTGAACCTGTAGAGAGAATTCTTGCGGTGTTTAGCACAAACGGTTCATCCTTTGGGAATATGCGGCTTACTTCACCGCGAAGCATGCGAATATAAACAGGACCATCAATTTCGTGAGCAACTTCAATTACAGATTCCACCTCAGTTGCATCGCCAACTTCAAGAATTGTCATATTTGGGATCGCGCGAACGATTGCAATATCTTCAATTGCCTGATGCGTAACTCCACCCGGCGTCATTATGCCTGGAAGGAATCCAACTAAACGAACTTTCAGCGAAGGATAAGCAACCGACATTTGTAGTTGATCTAACGGGCGGCGATAGAGAAATACCGAGAAGGTATGTAGCCAGGGCTCGAAACCTTCGCGCGCTAAACCTGCAGCAAACCCAAGCATGTTTTGCTCAGCCATTCCCATTGAGAAAAAGCGATCTGGGTAGGTATCGCGCCACTTACCAACTTCACATGAATTTGTTAAATCTGCAGATAGAACCAGAACTTTTGGCTTATCTTTTGCCCAATCGATAAAGTTTTGCTGATGGGGTCGGGCGACAATTTCGTAACTCATTTCACCATCTCCTGATAAGCCTTCTCGTATTTCGCACGTTCGTCGGCGCCGGTGAATCTCAAATAATGCAGAGTTGGTTTGCGTTCTTCCATTATCGCCAATCCGCGCACTGGATCTGTGTAACAAAGCAACACGTGTGGATTATTCGTTGCTTCTCTCGCCGCTGCAAGAATTGCAGGAATGTCGTGGCCATCTAGAACGGTCACATCCCATCCAAATGCACGAATTCGATCTGCAAGTGGCTCAATCCTCATAACCGTATCCATTGGGCCATCGCATTGATTTAGATTTACATCAACAATCACACGCAACTTATCTAGGCCGTGGAACTTCGCAGCTTGCAGGGCCTCATAAGTTTGGCCTTCTTGGAATTCACCATCGCTCATAAATACCCAGGTGTTGCCCTTCTCTTTCTTGAGCTTTCGGGCAAGCGCTATTCCTCCTGCTTGCGATAACGCTTGGGCCAGTGACCCAGTTGTGGTTTCAAATCCTGGTGAATGTTCGGCGCCAATCATTTCTACAGTTGATCCATCGCGATTGAAGTGTTCTAAGCCATCCTCCCGCAAGCGCTTAGTTTCGATAAGCGCTGAGTAAATAACCAATGCGTAATGTGCTGGGCTTGAAATTAGCCGATCGTATTGATCTCCAGGCGCTCCGTGAAATTGCTGACCTGTCTTATATGTATGTATTCCAACTTCAGGCACGCCGATAAATGTTGGGGGATCAATCGGTTGGCCAACTGGTGCAAAGTTAAGAATTCCTCCATATAGAGATGCCAATAATTCAGCCGATGAGCACGCTTGGCTCATATATCCACCGTTGTTAGCGATTGAATGTTCTAAGACTCTGCGACGAATTCCTTTTGCAATTCGTTCAATCTCCTTGATTTCTGCCGGGTGGTCACTCATTAGTGAACTCATCGCATCTACTTCTCTCCACTGGTTCGGACTTCTTCAATAATCCTTCGCATTTTCTGAGTTAGCGAAGGAATATCAGTATTTGAATGACGTTCACGTACCGCCATTTGGGCAGCGCGGAGAACTCCGCGCGCAGCACCTATGCGTAAATTAGGTTCTAGGGTTTCGATATCACTCGTCTTGGCAAGCCCCACTATACGGCGAACCATCTTGGCTGCGGCAAAACCAATTGCATCCACCTTCCATTGAGCCAATAATTCTTCAAGCAGTTGGTCGCTAAAGACTCGTTTATCAACACGGCTTGGCCAGAGCGTGCGGAAGTTTTTCTCGAAAGCACCCCAAAGTTCTTCTGGAAGAGCGCAAATGTAATCTGCATGTTCAGTTCTGCCAAGTGCGGTAGCGCGCGCCAAGGCAATATAAAAGTTTGCAAAACAAGCTCCAATATCGAATCCAATGGGACCGTAGAAAGAGAACTCGGAGTCAAATGCCCTGGTAGAAATTGCTTTTCCTGTCGCATCCGATTTAACCATCACAGAACCTGTATGCAAATCCCCATGCAGTAGCGCTTCAGCTGAAGTCATAAATTTATACTTGAGGTGGCCGATTTCCAGCGCCATCTGCTTATCGTTGATTATTGCCTCGGTATCAACAGCATTTTCAGGTAAATACGAATTTCTATCCGCTGGGAAATAAGGTTCGGTAAAGACTAAATCTTCTGTGATCAAAGAGAGCTCTGGATTTATGGCACGAGCAATTCCTTTGTAGTGCGCCTCTGCTCCTGCGCCAAAAATTGATGTGGCAAAAAGTACACGAGCGATATATTCACCAATTGCCTCTGCGGCTCCAAAGTGCTGTTCGCCTAGATTCAGAGCAGTTCGCCAGACTTTATGATCCGAAAGATCTTCCATTGCAATTATGTATCGCTCAGGATCATAGAAGTAAATTTCAGGAACCAGATGTTTGGCAGCTAAAGAGTGAATAGTAGTCGTTTCGTATTCAATGCGGGCACGATCAGGTGACATTGGCCAGGAAGGTCCAACTAATCTCACATATGGAAGAGATTGTTTCAAGACAATTCCCTTGCCTTGCTTATCCTTAACAATGAAAACAAGATTTAGATTGCCATCGCCAACTTCCTTCATATCTACAATTGATCCTGCATCAATGATTGATGAGATCTCTTGATGGGACACTAGATAGGCAGCGATGTTTTCAGCTGTTAAGAACTCGTATGAATCAAACATTCTTCAAACTTTTTCCATTCTGTGTCATTTGGCTGAAATAAATACGTACTCTCGCATCACCGCGGGAAAGCTGCCGCCACGCCTCCATCGACAGCAATTACGCTGCCGGTAGTACGTGAAGATTCGGGCGAAAGGAGGTGGGCGACGGTATTTGCAACATCGACACTTCTCACTCTCTCATTAAGAATATTTCTTGAGGCGTAAAAATCTTCTAGCTCTTCCGGTTTGACTCCATGCGCTGCTGCTCGTTGTTCGCGCACGCCACCAGCCCAGAGTTTACTGTTATCAAATACAGCATCTGGGTTAACTGCGTTTGCACGCATTCCAAATTTTCCTCCTTCAATTGCAGCTATTCGCATCAACTGTAACATCCCGGCTTTTGATACGGAGTACCCGCCAAAGCCTGCGCCTGGTGCAAACGCATTTTTGCTTGCTACATAAACCAATGAGCCTCCCATGTTTTGGCGACGGAATGTCTTCATTGCCTCTTTCGTTAACATAAATGCTGAAGTTAAGTTTATTTCTAACCCGCGTCGCCACTTCTCAAGGGTGAGATCTTCTAAAGAATCGGAAACACCGATTCCAGCATTTAGAATTACGCCATCTAGTCCACCAAAATGTAGAACTGTCTTTAACACAGTGGCAACCACATCTGACTCTTGTGATTGGTCGCCTACAAAAAGAAGTGGTGGATTAAATTTATTGGATTTAAATTCGCTCTCAACTTCTTCAATACCGGTGGCTTCAATATCTGCCAGAACGACGTGTGCGCCACGGCGTCCTAATTCCAGGGCAATGCCTCGTCCGATTCCACTTCCTGCGCCGGTAACGATAACAATGTTGCCATCTAGTTGTGCTGGTGCTGGCTTATTTTTTAATTTAAACAACTCCATCGGCCAATAATCAAATCCAAACACCTCTGCATCCGAAATTGTGTCACCGTCACCGAATGCATCCACTACCCGAGCAGCGACTCCATGGGTGTGGAATGCGATATCCGCCAACATCGTATTTTCTTTAATTGTTGTTGCAGTAGTCACAGCGCCTACGCCGGGCACAAGAATGACTTTTGGATCATTTCCGTGGCTTTCATAACCAGCAGACAGCAATGATTTATTCGCCTCAAAGTAGGCAGCATAATTTTCGCGAAATTCTTTGATTCCAGTTTCGGCATCTTCTAAAGTAATGATTGCGGACTTAGGACGTATGCGGAGCATGTGATCAGCACTTGATGAACCCAGCGCAACTACTTTCTTAAGGTCAGGACGCGCTGCGATTTCTGCCAGGCGAGAATCGGTCCGAAGCAACTGTTTTTTACCAATCGTTCCGCGCAACCTCAGCAGTAAATCCTTCAGTTCTTCATCAGGTAGTTCTTGGTGCTGAAATTCGGCTTTAGGTCGCTTGTTTAGTGAGTCCAGGTATTTATCTGCCAGCGCGACAGTATCTAGGGTCTTCTGGTAACAACGATCTGAATCCTCATCCCAAACAACTAAACCGTGATGAGCTAGAACCACACCGGCATAGTCTGCTAAACCACCAACGATTTTTGAGAGATTAAATCCGGGGCGAATCCAATCAACATAGGCAAATTCTTCACCAAGTGCTTCGCGCACTGCTTTTTCACCTTGTGGATGATTTGTAAGTGCGCAAATTGCATCTGCGTGCACGTGGTCTATATGTTTTGCTGGAAGAAATCCGTGTAGCAGGGTTTCGATTGATGGTCTGCGCGATGTTGGATCAACTAAAGCGCGAGTAACATAATCAACCATTGTGTCATCATCTAAAGCATCAAAATCTCTTAAGGCAAGTAACTCTTCAAGGTCCAGCGCCGGGTAGTCACGGTCAATGGCATATTGCATATCTGCGCCAGAACCCTTTACCCACAAAACTTTCTTTAGGCGACCCAAATGATCTTTGATCTCGCCCTTACTTGATGTATTGCCTCCACCATAAACAACCATTGATTGATCAGCACCGATCTTCTGTGAACGTGCGACTAGATCATGTAATGGCTTTAACTCACTCATAAGGTCTGTCCCTGTGCTATTTCATATGATTGTTTTTCAGTGATGACTGCGCTTATGTACTTTGCAGGAGTTACATCAAATGCGGGATTAAATGTCTTGGCTCCAATAGGAGCAACCTGAATGCCTTTGAAGTGGGTCAGCTCTTCATCGCCCCGGATTTCGATATGAATCTCAGCGCCACTTGCAATCGTGCGATCAACAGTCGATTCAGGCGCGACTACTAGAAATGGAATTCCGGCTGCATGGCAGGCCAGTGCAACACCAAGTGATCCGATCTTATTTGCCGAATCTCCATTCTTTGCAATTCGATCAGCGCCGATAAGTGCGGCATCGATGCGACCGGTTAATATCGCCATCGCCGCTGCACCATCTGGTTCGATGCGATATGGAATTTCAGATTTCATTAACTCCCACGCGGTCAACCGTGATCCTTGCAAAAGTGGCCGAGTTTCATCGGCGTAAACCTCATTAATATTTCCACGTTTATGCAACTCTTTAACTACACCGAGAGCAGTGCCTGTGCCTGTAGTCGCGAGAGATCCGGTATTGCAATGGGTAAGCAGCGTTAGAGGTTTGTTACCTAGCTTTTTTATCAGCCAATCAGCGCCAAGATTTCCCATCTGCGTACTTGACTCTTTATCTTCGCTCGCTAATTTATGCGCCGCGGCAAGAACTGCATCTCGGCCTTCCGGCAGATGCTTACGAATCTTTTCTACCGCCCAAGCAAGGTTCACCGCAGTCGGTCTAGCATCGCGAAGTAAATCTATGTTGTGCTCTAACTCGATTGCAGAAAGGCCCTTGCGGTTGGCTTCATAAATCGCGAGCACAACCCCATAAGCCCCAGCAACACCTAGCGCAGGTGCACCACGGACAACCAAATTCTGAATGGCAATAATGAAGTCAGATACCTCATCGTAAGAGTTATATGTTTCGGCAGAGGGAATCTTGGTCTGATCCAACAAGATGATCTTTCCATCTTTCCAAACGACTGCCTCAAAAGCGCTAGACATTTATCGACTCCCTATTCAAGGTATCGAACTTATCACCTTAAAAATGAATTCTAAAGTCGCCCTGCTTGATGCATTCTTTTTAAAGATTCGTGATTTCTACCTCCAAAATGGGTGATTCTCATTGCCAAGGTCTCGCCCTCCACTTACTCTTGCCCGTATACGACAGTTGATTAAGGAGCTCGTGTGAAGTACAAATCAGTCAAAGGTTTACTTACAAACGATGAGTCTCTTATCCCTGCAACATTTATAGATAAGCTCGAAGATGTTGTGCATGGTTTTCTCGGAATTGTTCTATTCATTATCTCCGTACTCGCCGCTGGTTACAGCTTGCAACGCCTGATTGAAACGCGGCCATTTTTCCCGGTTGGAATGATTCAAGCAATTAATGACATTCTTTTTGTAGTCATAATTCTAGAAATTATGCGAACCGTAATCGTTCGCTTTACTGATGGTATTTTCCAACTTGATAGCTTTTTAATTATCGGTGTAATTGCGGCTGTTCGTCATATTCTTACTGTTGGAGGCTCTCTGACTATGGAGAAGGAAAAGACCACTGAATATTTCAATCGTGCGCTAATTGAAATGGGTGTTAACACCGGAATTGTCTTAGCGCTCGTCTTTGCCCTGTTTCTTTCTCGGGCTGCACGAAAGACAGATAAGAGCCGGTAAGAAAGCGAGTTGTTTAATAAATACGAACTACTCGGCCCCCGAAATACCACTCCGTAAAGAAAACTGTTCCATTTGCATTAACTGCAACACCGTGGGGGCTATTAACTGCGCCATCTATTAGATCAGGGGCGAGGGTTTCTCCATTCTTGATCTGGTTGGGCCAACCCTCACCGCGCTCTGGTTTAATACTATGAATGAGAATTTCCACATTGCCAGCAAGGTCTACCGAAAGCATTGCCCCATAAAGATCGGTCACGATCAGAAGATCATTACGAATGGCAAATGATGAAGGGCCAATCATTAACTCAGAACTTACTGACTTTACATACTCTCCATCAAGAGTGAAAAAAACAATTCTTCTATTCCGTCGGTCAGCAATAACCACGAGTGATTGCGGCCCGCGGGTATCAATCAGAATGCCGTGTGGACAGTTAAAAACCAGAGAAGTGGAAGAACCGTCAAAGGTCTCAGAGCTTCCGTCAGGCTTGATCCGATGAACCAAGCTTTCCCCATACCCATCACCAATCCATATATCTCCCTTGTAAGGCCCCTCTTCTTCAACAATTGCAAGGGTTGTGGGTTTCCAAGTGATGGCATCGCCATCTTCACTGTTGGGTCTTGAGATTGTGCGCAGTACTTCACCTTTGCGATTTACTAAAAGCACTTGAGCCGCGGTCGTACCACCTGGATCACAAATCCAGAAAGAGTCATCACTGGAGTTCGGAACGACTGTTATCCCGTGCAGGACTGCGGCATTCACATCGACCTTAACAAAGGTTTCATCGTCGGGATTTAAAACAATAAATGCACGTCCACCAGGGGACTCGAAAACTATCTGGCCATCACTTAAGATTCCGATGCCAGAATGCATCCATCCATCTTGTGGATCACCGCTAAATAGTGTTTTCCAATTTATCTCTTTTGGAATAGGTGCAGGCTTGCGCAACTTGGGATTGTGCGATGTAGATTCAGACATATCTTCCTTTTCGGCTTTGTCATTACAGTACTGCACCGAACTCGTTCTACAACATAGATGAAGGGTTAAAAAGCCCGCACTGGCCGAACGAAGCCGCTGAAGTCCTTATAGTTGCGGCTCTGATAGCCACCGTTGAAGAACTGGGACCAGGCGATGGTTGCATTGCTCTCAGACGATGACCAATAAAGGTTTCCCGCAAACACTCCAAAACCTGCATTGTTGAGAGTTTTTTGCATCAGCCTAATCTCATCTTTAGTTGGTAAGTAATAATCACTTTTGGTCGCCGTAGAATAATCATCTGCAACGCCTGCAGCATAAGAATTCTTGGCGACTCCAGGATGTTTTGCGATGATTGCGTCGGTTGCCGCCTGACCGCCGAACAATCCGCGATGGAGTCCTTTAATCGTTGCTAAGGCAACGCCTGTTTGGGCGTAGATGGAGTTTGTCTGGCAATTGGCATTGCTTAATGCGCCACACATTTTCAAAGTTGTTGCCCATACGCCCGTCGCTGCAGAGGAGGCAAAGACTCCATCTGTAGGTGCCGCCTCAAGGTAGTTAAAGTCTGGTGATTGATCGTTGTAGTCAACAAAAAAGATTAATCCGCCGCCAGGGCCTTTGGCTCCGACTTTACAGAGTGAGGTACCGCCACTTCCGCAAATTGATAACTCAGTAATCTTTGAGCCACTTGAACCATCTGCGCCTTGTGCCCCAAGAACTATTCTCTCGCTTCCTTCTGGACAGCTTGATGTTCCAGGGTTGGTGACAACCTTAGTTGTCGAGTTAATACATGCTAACAATTCACCTGATGAATTATTGAGCAGGCCTATAGTCTGTGCTCCAATACCTCCTACTATCAGTGCAAAGATGATAAGAAGTAGGCTGGTTTTTGTCCTGAAAATAGAAGTTACGCTCTTCAATATAAGCTCTCCGCAAATGGACAAACACGTTTGCGAAGATCGCAAGAGTGATGGAGCTGTAACACTGGTGGCGGGTGAAGGATTTGAACCTTCGAAGGCAGAGCCGGGGGATTTACAGTCCCCTCCCATTGGCCGCTCGGGCAACCCGCCAGGGTCATTTTTTTACGGCGGGCGCAAGGCTACCTCAAAATATTATTCAGGGGTAATCGGCTATTTAGACTGTCTTTTCCAGATCAAAAATAGGATTAAGCCGCCAACTACAGCAGTAGCGCTAAGAAGAAAATAAATTGAAAGTTGGTTGCCAGATTCAGTCACAATTTCTTTGGGTAATTCTTCAGTAGCTTCAAGTGTCTCAATTACTGAAGGCTCTACGGTGAAGAAATACTCGCCTTTGATAACGTGTCCATCCGCAGCCACCACTCTGTAACTAACTCTGAACTTACCCAATGCTTCTCTGGAATCAACCCTTCTACTTACTTCTGACCCATTGATACTCAATTCACCAATTGTGTATTCATATCCATTTTCATCTGTGAGATTTAAAGAAGTCGAATCTCCGATTTGAATTAAGTCCTCTGCGAAGGTAAGAAGTAATTCGCTAGGTAATTCTTTGACTTGAGATTCTGCCGCTGGAACTTCAGAGACGAGGGTCGTATGGGCTGAGGAAGGATAAGGGAACGCAAGGAAAAGAGCGCATAAAGCGAGTAAAAACTTGGCCCGTTTCATATCTGCATTCTACTTAACCCAAACTTTATATATTGAGCAATGCAGTATAAACTCAACATATATAAGTGATCTCTATCGCGTTTATGAGGAGGGCCAACAATGGCTGATAGCAGTTTCGATGTAGTCTCTAAAATTGATCGTATGGAGCTAGATAACGCAATCAATCAAGCGATCCGCGAAATAGATACCCGCTTTGATTTTAAAAACACTGGAGCCAAGATTGAAATGGCCGGCGAGAAGATAAATATTGAAGCCGACACTGAAGAGCGTGCCAAGGCCACTCTTGAGGTTGTTAAAGACAAGATGATTAAGCGTGGGGTTTCACTTAAGCATATTGATCCGGCTGAGCCACAACTTTCGGGAAAGATTTACAAGATTTCTTGTCCGCTTAAGGAAGGCATCTCAACTGAAAATGCCAAGAAGATTGCCAAGTTTTTGCGCGATGAAGGCCCTAAATCAGTTAAGTCCCAAATTCAAGGCGATGAGCTGCGCGTTACAAGTAAGAGCCGTGATGATCTGCAAACAACGATGGCGATGATCAAAGAAGGCAAATGGGATTTCGCTGTTCAATTTGTGAATTTTCGTTAATTGAATAAAGAGAAACTTGGCCTTGTTTATGGGCTTGGTGCCTATGTGCTCTGGGGGCTCTTCCCTCTTTACTGGCCGCTGCTCAAGCCAGCGGCATCACCGGAGATAGTTTCACATCGCGCCGTTTGGACCATGGTTTTTTGTTTTATTATTCTTGCGATCACTAAATCACTGAAATCAACTTTAGCCACCATTAAACGTCCAAAAGTCGCCGCTAAACTCTTTGCAGCTTCTATTTTAGTTTCGATCAACTGGTTAATCTATATCTGGGCTACAAATAACGGGCACGTAGTGGAAGCATCGAAAGGGTGTATTATTTACCCACTGATCGCCATCACCTTTGGAATTCTTCTTCTTAAAGAGCGCATGCGTCGCCTGCAATGGGTATCTGTTTCAATAGCGACGATTGGTGTTCTTGTTCTGACGATTGATTATGGACGTCTTCCCTGGGTTGCTTTTGGAGTGGCGCTCTCCTGGGGAACCTACGGATTAATTAAAAAACAACTTAACTTAGGCGCTGTTGAAGGGCTAGCGATTGAAACGTTGATCGCATTTATTCCATATTGCGCTTATCTAGTATTTTTAGGCTCCAAAGGAGAAGGTCAATTTGGCCAGGGGGTATCCCTCACAATCTTATTGATTAGCGCTGGCGCTGTTACCGCCATACCCCTACTTTTGTTTAATGCTTCCACAACTCGCTTACCTTTAACAACAATTGGTCTGCTGCAATACATAACTCCAACTCTGACTTTTATCATTGGCGTTTGGGTTAATCACGAAGTAATGTCAACGGCCCGTTGGATTGGCTTTTTTGTTATCTGGATTGCGCTATTTGTTTTAGCTTACGATTTAGTTCGTTCAGGCAGAACGGTCAATAACAGCATCGCATAGTGAAAAGAGTGCGCCAGTTGCTGGGTTAACTGGCAAAGGACCTAGAGCGGCTCTCGCTTGTTTAGCTACCTGACCAAGTTGCTCTCGCGCTTGGTTCAAACCATCGTGGCCCCGAAGTGTCCGCAATACTTGGTGCACGGTCTCTTCATCGTGAATTGGCGCACTTAAAAGGCGTTGCAGCTCGGCATCTTCACTCCTGCCAGATGCCATCACATTAAGCGTTACTAAAGTTAGAACACCTTCACGTAAATCTGTTCCTGGGGTCTTTCCTGATTGATTTGATTCACTGGCGATATCAATTACATCGTCAGCTAATTGAAATGCGATTCCAATCTGCTCGCCAAATTTAGTTAACGTTTCAGTAATTTCGCGAGATGCACCAGAAAGCAACCCCCCAAAACGCGCACTAGTCGCTATTAGTGAACCGGTCTTATCCCCCACCACGCGCAGGTAATGAGCAAGTGGATCCTCACCGTTTTGTGGTCCTTGCGTCTCCATAATCTGACCAATTACTAAACGCTCAAAGGTGCGCGCCTGTAACCGCACCGCTTCTGGTCCAAGGTCAGCAAGCAAATCAGATGCTTTAGAGAATAAATAATCTCCAGTTAAAATCGCAATGGTATTTCCCCAACGATTATTAGCGCTTTCAACGCCGCGGCGAAGAAGTGCTTCATCCATTACATCATCGTGATAAAGCGTCGCTAAATGTGTAAGTTCGCAGACCACTGCTGCCGGAATAATCTCTTTACGTGTGCTATCGCCGAAATGTGAAGAAATTAGAGTTAGCAGCGGACGTAAACGCTTCCCTCCGGCCGCGACTAAATGTCTGGAAGTTTCTTCTACAAGCGGATAATCACCCTTAATATGTTCGCGCAGTAACTCTTCTACGCCCTTCATACCCAGAGCCAGATCAGCCTCTAATGAGGGATCCAGATCTGGAATTCCGAAAGTTGACATCAGCGAAGGAAACTGGCAGTGCTTTGAATGAAATCAATCAAAGGCGTTGGATAAACTCCAAGAGCTATTGTCACAACAGCAGAAACAATTATTGTGATTTGTGTATTGACTGATGGAATAACAACGGTGGTTCCATCTTCAACTGGATCTTTAAAGAACATCAAGACGATAACGCGAATATAGAAGAATGCCGCGATGGCGGATGAAAGAACGCCAGTAATCAAAATTGCAGTAGATCCACTTTCGTAGGCAGCGGAAAAGATTGAAAACTTTCCGATAAATCCACTGGTAAGTGGAATGCCTGCGAAGGCCAGTAAAAATCCTGCGAAAGCAGTCGCTACCCAAGGCGAACGCTTGCCGAGCCCACTCCAACGATTTAGATCGGTGACTTCACCAGCTGAATCTCGCACCAAGGTCACAACACCGAATGCACCCACCGTGGCCACGCCGTAGGCGAAGAGATAGAAGATTGAGGCATCTAAACCTGATTTATTGAGCGCGATAACGCCAGATAGAAGGAAACCTGCATGCGCGATAGAAGAGTAAGCGAGCATGCGCTTAACATCGCGTTGGACGATAGCGACAAGTGAACCAAAGACCATTGTTATTAGGGCTATTGCAATTAACGCTGGGCGCCATTCCCAGTAAGCCTCAGCAAATGAGACATAAAAGATTCGCAGCATCGCGCCAAAGGCCGCAACTTTTGTGGCTGCTGCCATAAGCGCTGTAACTGCAGTAGGTGCACCTTGATAAACATCCGGAGTCCAAGCATGGAAAGGAACTGCGCCAACTTTGAAGAGTAATCCTACGGAGACGAAAGCGATTCCAAGTAGTAGATAAACATCGTTACCCGTGCCACCGACTACTGCGGCATGAATTCCGGCAAATGTAGTTGATGCGGAATAGCCATAAAGGTAAGCAATGCCCATCAGGAAGAAGGCTGAAGAGAATGCACCAAGCAAGAAGTACTTTAGCGCTGCCTCTTGTGACATCAAGCGACGGCGACGTGAAAGTCCCGCCAGCAAGTAGAGAGGCAGTGATAGGACTTCTAGAGCAACGAAGAGCGTAATTAGATCAGTTGATACTGTGAAGAGCATCATTCCGGCTACTGCAAAGAGTGTGAGTGGATAGATCTCAGTGACTCTTAAATCTTTCTGCAACGCAGTGCGCTCTTCTTCTGAACCAGGAAGCGCCGAAGGTAGCGCGGTGAAATTCTCTTGATCGGCTAATAATAAAACTGCGATTATAGAAATAATGAGAATCGAAGCCTGAAGCAACATACCTGCGCCATCAAAGGTCACAGACTCCATTGCAGCAGTTGTCGATGCGCCGTTTAGCACACGGATTAGCGCAGCAAGTGAGAGGACTAGCGAAGACAAGGTGATAAAGAGTTGTGAACCTGCTCGAGCCGAGCGAGGAGCAAACGCTTCAATAAGCACGCCAATAAGTGCGCCTGCTAAAACGATGAGCATTGGAGCAAGAAGTGAATACTCAAGAGTCGGCGAAACAAAACTAGCCATTACTTGCCCTCGCTAACTGTTGGCACTGGATCGGTAAATCCTTGCTGTGTAATCACAGTCTCAGAAGCTGGATTAATAATATTAAGCAGTGGTGAAGGATAGAACCCGAGAGCGATTATCACTGCCATCACTGGAGCGATCGCTACCTTCTCGCGCAAAGTTAGATCAGGTAAATTCTCATTACCAGGAGTTGTTGGGCCGTGTAAGGCGCGTTGTACCGGAATTAATATGTAGAGCGCAGCCAATACGATTCCAAATGTGGCGATAACGGCAGCGACTGGGTAGCGAGTAAATGTTCCAACTAGAACCAAGAACTCACTTACGAAACTGGAGAGTCCTGGAAGCGCCAAACTGGACAGACCTGCAATAAAGAATGACCAAGCCATAATTGGGGTAATTCTCTGAAGTCCCCCGAAATCAGAAATCGTTGAAGATTTACGACGCGAGATCATAAAGCCGGCTACCAAGAACAGTGCAGCGGTTGAGAAGGCGTGGTTAAACATATAAAGAGTTGAACCAGATAGCCCTTGCGTTGTCATTGCAAAGATTCCCATAGTAATAAAGCCGAAGTGTGAAATTGAGGTGTATGCAATCAGGCGTTTAATATCTTTAGCGCCAATCGCCAAAAAAGCACCGTAAAGAATCGAAATAACGGCAAGGGTAATGATCAGAGGTGTAAAGGTTTTGCTCGCATCTGGAAATAGAGTTAAGCAATAACGGATCATTCCATATGTTCCAACTTTATCTAGAACGCCTAACAACAAGACAGATGTTCCTGGGGTTGCTGACTTTGCCGCATCTGGCAGCCAAGTATGTAGCGGCCAAAGTGGCGCTTTGATCGCAAAGGCAATAAAGAAGCCTAGGAATAGAACGTTCTCCATCATCGGCGTAAGCACCGTATGTAACTGCGAGAGAGTGGTGATATCGAAGGTGCGATTGCCGTAACGAGTTGCCATCACAAAAATTCCGATAATTGAGGCCAACATCAACAGTCCACCAAAGAGGCTGTAGAGCAAGAACTTAACAGCTGCTGCTGCACGTTCGCCTGAACCATAACCGCCGATTAAGAAGTAAACCGGCACCAACATCGCTTCAAAGAAAACGTAGAACAAGAAGACATCTGTTGAAGCAAATACACCAATCATCATCGTCTCGAGAACAAGAATTAAGGAGTAGAAAGTCTTTGTGCTCCAACGCCCGCCTTCGGATTCATGCCAGCCTGCGACCACAACAACTGGAGTTAAAAGTACCGACATTAGAATTAGTACTAGAGCGATTCCATCGACGCCAAGTGCGTAGTT
>JAQCAO010000013.1 GCA_027731885.1 Actinomycetota bacterium
AAAAGATTTAGCAAGAAATGCGCCATTAACGCGACCACGTCCCGGACATGCTGATTTAGTGGGTATGCAGAAATATGATTTGGATGATGCTCGTCCAATTTTAGAACGCGCCAGCGCACGTGAAACAGCGGCGCGAGTTGCTCTTGGCGCGGTAGCACGGGCTTTTCTTCAACAGAGCGTTGGAATAACTCTTTTGAGCCACGTAGTTTCGATTGGTCAGGTGCGAATTCCTGAGGGAACTGCTCTACCAACCGATGCAGATATGGATCGTATTGATGCCGATCCAGTGCGTTGCGCTGATCCGGCAACGAGTTTAAAGATGATCGCTGAGATCGAAGCAGCGCATTCAGATGGCGATACTCTCGGCGGAGTCTGCGAAGTCCTTGCTTACAACTTGCCTCCAGGTTTAGGTTCACACGTGCACTGGGATCGCAGACTCGATGCGCGGCTGGCGGGTGCAATGATGGGAATTCAAGCGATTAAGGGTGTAGAAATTGGAGATGGTTTTCTAACCGCAACACGTCGTGGTTCAGTTGCGCACGATGAGATAGAGCACGGAGCCGATGGCTTGATACAGCGCCGCAGCGATCGCGCTGGTGGCACAGAAGGTGGAATGTCTAATGGTGAAATTCTGCGCGTCAGCGTTGCAATGAAACCAATTTCGACCGTTCCTAAAGCGCTCGACACTATCGATGTTAAAACAGGTGAAGCGGCGAAGGCGATAAATCAGCGCTCGGATGTCTGCGCAGTTCCTGCGGCAGGTGTGGTTGCTGAAGCCATGGCGGCGCTGGTACTTGCAGAGGCAGTCCTTGAGAAATTCGGTGGCGATAGCGTCTCCGAAACGCGCCGCAATTACCGTTCATATCTCGACAATCTTCGCTTTAAGTAGCCGCTATGGCGCAATCAGTAATCCTTATCGGTCCACCAGGTTCTGGAAAGTCCACGATAGGTAAAGCCTTGGCGCGTAAAACCGGTCAGAGTTTCACAGACACCGATGGAGTTATAGAACTGCGAACCGGAAATAGTATCTCCCAAATCTTTGTAGATAAGGGAGAGCCCTGGTTTCGCCAACTTGAAGCAGAAATTCTTGAAGAAGAGTTGAGGAAATTAGAGGGAATCCTTTCCTTAGGGGGAGGGGCGCCACTTTCAGAGACTGCACAGAATCTTTTGCAGAAGGTGTCGGTAGCGAAGATTTACCTGGATGTTTCACTGGCGACAGCGGCTCCACGAGTAGGTTTCAATCGCGATAGACCGCTACTGCTGAACAATCCGCGTGGTGCTTGGCAGGAGCTGATGGAGAAGCGACGTCCAATTTACGAAGCCCTTGCAACACATATTGTTAAAGTGGATGAGCGCGCTCCTAAGGATATTGTTGATGAGATTGTTAGGCTTACACAGTGAGTACCGTTAACGTCAGTGGTGATAGACATTATCAAGTCTTAATCGATGTCAACTGGAAATCTGAACTATCAAGGTTACTAATTGGCCGAACTCGTGCAGCCTTAATCGTTTCAGAAAATATGAAAGAACGCGTCGGAGAAGTAAGTGGCGGAGATGTTGAAATTTTCACCTTCCCGATCCCTGATGGAGAAGCTGGAAAGTCAACGGCGACTCTGCAGCAGGTGTGGAACTGGCTCGGGGCCGCAGGATTTACTCGTGATGATTTAGTAATTGCAATTGGCGGCGGAGCAACAACTGACTTCGGTGGCTACGCCGCTGCATCGTGGCTTCGCGGAATTGATTGGGTCGCGATTCCAACCACTGTTGCCGGAATGGTTGATGCAGCGATCGGTGGCAAGACCGCTATCAACAGTGATTATGGAAAGAATTTGATTGGAGCATTTCATAGCCCAATCGCCGTATTGATCGATTTTACTTGGCTTGAGACGCTATCGGATCGTGACTATGCGGCGGGGTTAGCTGAAGTGGTGAAAGCGGGATTTATTGCAGATGGCGAGATCCTCAACCAATTGCGCGGACGAGATCTTTCAACTATTCGTAACGATCAAAGTTGTGTATTAGATATTGTCACTCGAGCTATCTCAGTTAAGGCGCTAGTGGTATCAGAAGATTTTAAAGAGAGCTTCGCTCGCGAAGCCTTGAATTACGGCCACACCTTGGGGCACGCGATTGAACTAGAGTCTAAGTTTACGATTCGGCACGGCGAATGTGTATCTATCGGGATGGCATTTATGGCCCATCTGCAACTTTCGTTAGGACTGATTTCGCCTCAACTAGCCCAGGATCACCTAGATATTTTGCATGGTTTAGGGCTTCCGATTTCATATAACCGAAGCGCTTGGCCAACACTTCTTGCCAATATGTCACTTGATAAAAAAGCACGTGGGAAATCGCTTCGATTCGTTACCATTACCTCTATAGGAAAGACAGAGCGCTTGGAAAATCCAGATGAAACCCTCTTACTAGCGGCATATGAAAAGGTGAGCTCATGAAGGTGTTAGTGATCAATGGACCAAATTTGGCGCGTTTAGATATTAGAGACTCTTCCATCTATGGGGATATGAGTTATCCGCAGTTAGTCGCTCATATTGAAGGGGCGGCTAAGACACATGGTTTTACCGCTGATGTCCGCCAAAGCGATGATGAAGCGATGATTATTTCTTGGCTGCATGAAGCAGCTGACAGCTCAATTCCTGTGATTATCAATCCAGCAGCATTTACCCATTACTCATATGCGATAAGAGATGCTGCAGAACTGGTCAAAGCGCCATTGATTGAAGTTCATCTTTCAAATCCGTTAGCGCGCGAAGAATTTCGCCACACTTCAGTTATCTCCGGCGTTGCCAATGGAACTATTGGTGGATTTGGACCAAATTCCTATGTACTTGCGCTGATTGCGCTCAAGGCTCTTACTTCATAAATCTTCAGGTAAACTTATCCAATAGCCTTCGAGAATCGGAGGCCAACCTCGCGTGATAGCCCTTCGAACGCATTCGGTTGATGAATTGCGCAGATGCGCGAACTGGAGTTACCGTGGCAACGACCAATGATCTGAAAAATGGCATGACCTTAGATATTGAGGGCCAACTATGGAACGTTGTTGAGTTCCAGCACGTTAAGCCTGGCAAAGGTCCAGCATTTGTGCGCACTAAACTGAAGCAGGTTTTAACTGGCAAAGTTGTCGATAAGACTTTCAACGCCGGCATAAAGATCGATATTGCAATCCTAGAAAAGCGCGAGATGAACTTCCTCTATAAAGAGGGAGAAGATTTCGTCTTTATGGATAATAAAACCTTTGATCAGATGAATATCAGCGCAGCAACCGTCGGAGATAGCGCCCAGTACATGTTGGAAAACACCGAAGCAATAGTTGCTATTCACGAGAATAATCCTTTATATATCGAGCTACCGGCATCGGTTGTGTTGACAGTCACTTACACAGAGCCCGGGCTGCAAGGAGATCGATCTTCAGGTGGCACAAAACCAGCTACCGTCGAAACCGGAATTCAGATCCAGGTACCACTTTTCATTAAGCAAGATGAGAAGGTCCTAGTAGATACGCGCGATGGATCTTATCTAGGTCGCGCTAACTAGTGTCAGCCCGCAGTAAGGCGCGTAAACAGTGTCTTGATCTTCTTTACGAGGGTGATATTCGATCCCTTGCTCCTGCTGATTTGCTTGCGCTTCGAGATGTTGAAGATGATGGCCCTGATTCCCGACCGGTTCGTGAGTACACAAAAGAGTTGATCCTTGGAATCGCAGAACATCGTCGCAAGATAGATGAGTTAATTTCGACCTACGCACAGGGTTGGGATATGGATCGACTGCCGGCAGTGGATAGAAATATCCTGCGTTTAGGTATTTATGAAATTTTATGGCGCAAAGATTTAGATGATGCAGTTGCAATTAACGAGGCTTTAAATCTCGCTAAAGAGATTTCAACTGACGATTCAGCAACCTATATACATGGGGTTTTGGGGCGAATCGCCTCAATCCGAGATAGCCTAGCGATTTAATTTAGCGAAGGGTTATCTTCCACTCTGCTAGCCAGATCAATAACTGTCCCTGCGCCATCTCCATAAGTAAAGTCAAGGTATCTAGATCGGTTGCTCGCAAAGTTAAAATCTCTCCATTCCAATCTCCTCTTCGCTGTGCGATCGCCGATAAGAAGTTATGGAGTTGGGTAATCTTCTGATCTGGCAGAGAACTCGCTAACCTGCCGACTTGCCGCAAATCAAATCTCTGTAAGGGTAGCTCGACATAGGTTGGTTGAGTGGGATCACCTAGAAGTTCTGCGATCGGGATCTCAAATAGATTTGCCAATTCGATTACACGCGCTAACGACAGGGCGCGCATCCCTCTCTCATATGAACCCATCACTACTGCTTTGATTGATCCATTTGATCTTCTCTCCACATCATGGAGCGTCCAGCCGCGGGACTTGCGGATCTGGCGTAAGCGTTGGGCAACTGATTCGGATGTAGGTTGGGTAAAACCGAGCAAGTTTCTCATTGGCGCAGGTTAGAGGCGCGGGATTGCCCACACTTTTGCCTATCCACAGGATGAGCGCCCTGCGGTGTAGTATGTGCCAGCATCCTTTAACGACCCGTCCTGCGAGGCGGGGAAGGAGATTTAAATGAGTCTTGTCCTGCCTGCGCCGGATATATCCCGCGCGCTTACCCGTATCTCCCATGAAATTCTTGAGCGTAACTCTGGCTCAGCATCCATAACCCTCTTAGGTATTCCGACTCGTGGCGCACACCTTGCAAAGCGAATCGCTGAAATTATCTCCAAGATCGAGAACGCCCCGATTGAAGTGGGCACCTTAGATATCACCTTGCATCGCGACGATCTGAGATTGCGACCACCACGCGCCTTGATGCCAACAACAATTCCATCACTTGGCGTTGAAAACCGGAACGTCATTCTGGTCGATGATGTCCTCTTCTCGGGTAGAACTATTCGGGCCGCCCTCGATGCGTTAGGCGAGATTGGTCGCCCCAAGAGCGTGCAGTTGGCTATCTTGGTTGATCGCGGACATCGAGAACTACCGATTAGAGCAGATTATGTTGGAAAGAATATTCCCACATCTATCTCGCAGAG
Source organism: Actinomycetota bacterium (assembly GCA_027731885.1). Taxonomy (GTDB): domain Bacteria; phylum Actinomycetota; class Actinomycetes; order Nanopelagicales; family Nanopelagicaceae; genus Planktophila. The sequence goes on from JAQCAO010000013.1 coordinate 5,065, forward strand.
CGTGTTAGTTCATCTAACCGAACTCGATGGTTGCGATGAGGTTCTGATAGAAGGTGATGAGTAATGAAACACCTGCTCTCAATAAGTGATATCTCGAAATCTGACGCGATCTCTATACTCGATACTGCGCAGGAACTTGCGCGCGTTAGCGATGGCCCAATGAAAAAACTGCCGACCTTACGCGGTCGAACGATCGTTAATCTCTTTGCCGAAAATTCCACTCGTACGAAAATTTCTTTTGAGGCTGCAGCAAAACGACTTTCTGCAGATGTGATCAATTTCAGTGCTAAAGGTTCAAGTATTAGCAAAGGCGAGTCTCTTAAAGATACCGCGCAAACGCTCCAGGCGATGGGCGCGGATGCGGTAATTATTCGACATAGCGCATCGGGGGCGGCCCAGCGATTAGCTGATTCACGATGGATGTCTGGTGCGGTAATTAACGCCGGAGATGGAACTCACGAACATCCCAGCCAAGCATTGCTAGATGCCTTTACGATCCGCAAACATTTATCAAAGGGGGCGAGCGATCTAGCGGGTCTACGAGTAGCAATTGTCGGAGATGTTTTACATTCTCGGGTAGCGCGATCAAATGTGCTGCTACTTTCCAAATTAGGAGCGAGAGTAGTTCTGGTCGCTCCGCCAACTCTATTACCAGTTGGAATTGAAAGTTGGCCGTGCGAAATTTCATATGATTTAGATTCGGTAATCGAAGGCGTTGATGCGGTAATGATGTTGCGCATTCAACTGGAGCGAATGAACGAACTCTTCTTTCCAAATGCTCGCGAATACTCCAGATATTTCGGGCTAAATAGCGACCGGATGAGAGCGCTAAAGAGCGATGCGATCGTGATGCACCCGGGACCGATGAACCGAGGATTGGAAATAACCGCCGATGCCGCAGATGGTGCTCGCTCGGTCATTGTTGAGCAGGTGGCAAATGGCGTAAGTATTCGAATGGCGATTTTATATTTGCTCCTTGCCGGTAACCAAGAGATTGGGGTAGCGCTATGAAAGATGAGAATTACTTACTCAAAGGACTAACGCTTCCAGATGGAAGTAAGAGCGATCTGGAGATACGAAACGGAAAGATCTCAGCTTTAGCAACTGCGCTCAGTAAGGGTCCAGATGTAACGGAGATTGATCTATCAGGAAGCGTTGTTCTTCCTGGTCTGGTAGATCTGCACACGCATTTACGGGAACCAGGTAAGGAGGATGCCGAGACAGTTCTTTCGGGATCTATGGCAGCCGCTAAAGGTGGATTCGTCGCAGTTTCAGCGATGGCGAATACTTCACCAGTTGCGGATACCGCAGGAGTTGTTGAGCAAGTTTATGCGCTAGGGCAGAGCGCAGGTTTCGTTGATGTCTTCCCAATTGGCGCCGTTACCCAGGGTTTGCTTGGTGAGAGCCTTTCAGAGATCGGCGCTATGGCTGATTCGCGAGCGAGAGTCCGAATCTTTAGCGATGATGGAAATTGCGTCTTTGATCCGCTGGTAATGCGTCGCGCTTTAGAATATGTAAAGAAGTTTGATGGAGTCATAGCCCAGCATGCGCAAGAACCACGTTTAACATCGGGTGCGCAGATGAATGAAGGCGAGGTGTCCTCACGCCTTGGGCTAAAGGGTTGGCCAGCAGTAGCTGAAGAGGCGATTATCGCTCGCGATATTCTGATTGCAGATCATGTGAAATCACGTTTACATATTTGCCATTTAACTACAGCAGGCGGTGTCGAATTAGTGCGTTGGGCAAAGGCGCGAGGTATCGATGTCACCGCTGAAGTTACGCCCCACCACTTACTTTTAACTGATGAAAGAGCGTTGAGTTATGACCCAATCTTTAAAGTTAATCCACCGCTTCGCACCCAGCTCGATGTAGAAGCGCTCCGCGAAGGTTTAGCTGACGGAACAATTGATATCGTGGCGACCGATCACGCACCACATCCCGCGGAAGCGAAAGAGTGCGAATGGCAAGAGGCGGCGTTCGGAATGCTAGGACTAGAGAGCGCGCTGGCTATCGTGAATCAGATTATGGTGAGTACAGGTTTAATGTCATGGGAGGCGGTGGCAGAGCGCATGAGTTATGCCCCAGCACGTATCGGCCGTTATGCAGAGCACGGTCAAAAGATTGCAATCGGAAGCGTGGCAAATTTAACGGTGATCAACCCAACCTTGAGTCAGCGAGTAGATCGCGATCTAGTCGCCTCTCGTAGTCGCAATACTCCATTCCATGGAATGGATCTGCAAGGCGTTGTTACTGCGACATTCTTCCGTGGCCTTCCCACCTATCTCAACGGAGCTCTCAGCCCAGTTGGTGTTCGCTAATGGCTAAGGCATTTCTTGTACTCGATGATGGCCGAATCTTCGAAGGAAGTTCTTGGGCAGCTACAGGAAAAACCTTTGGTGAAGCGGTATTTCAAACAGGGATGACTGGTTATCAAGAGACGTTGACCGATCCTAGTTATCACCGCCAGGTGGTGGTCATGACCGCCCCACATATTGGAAATACCGGAATCAATACCGCTGATAATGAATCAAAGAAGATCTGGGTCGCGGGTTTCGTCGTTAGAAACCCATCAACAATCACTAGTAATTGGCGGAGTGAAAGAGATTTGGAAACAGTCCTAATTGAACAAGGAATTGTGGGTATACAAGGAATCGATACACGCGCCCTGACTCGTCATCTGCGTGATCGTGGTGCGATGCGCGTTGGAATCTTCTCAGATTTAGATATTTCGCGGGAAGAGATGGTGATCGAGGTTCGCAGAACTGAGGTTATGTCGGGGGCCTATTTGAGCGCAGATGTCTCAACACCGCAGCCTTATATTATTCCGGCTATCGGTGAGAAGAGATTTACCGTAGCGGCGCTTGATCTGGGGATTAAGAGCGCAACGCCGAGAGCGCTTGCAGCACGCGGTGTTGAAGTGCATGTTCTGCCATTTGATACAAAGGCGCAAGAGATAATTGCGTTAAATCCCGATGGAGTCTTTCTCTCAAATGGCCCTGGTGATCCCGCCACAATGGATGAGGTAGTTGATCTAGTTAGAAACATTTTATTGGAAGAGATTCCGATCTTTGGAATCTGCTTCGGACATCAAATTCTTGGGCGTGCTCTTGGTTTTGATTCCTATAAATTACAGTTTGGGCACCGTGGCATTAATCAACCGGTCCTGGATAAGAAGACTGGAAAGGTTGAAATCACAGCACATAACCACGGTTTCGCGATCAAAGCCCCAACCGATGGGATCTTCAATACTGTATTTGGCTCTGGAGAAGTTACCCACCTTTGCCTAAATGATGGCGTAGTCGAAGGGCTACAACTACTTGAACGTGGCGCATTTAGCGTTCAGTACCACCCTGAAGCGGCGGCTGGTCCGCATGACGCCGCTTACTTATTCGACAGGTTTTTAGATTTAATGGCGAAGTATCCGCGTAAGGTAGGTTCGATCTAATGCCACGCGATCAATCGATCAAGAGCGTTTTAGTAATTGGCTCAGGTCCAATAGTTATCGGTCAAGCTTGCGAGTTCGATTATTCAGGAACGCAGGCTTGTCGAGTGCTTCGCGCGGAAGGTATCCGCGTCATCCTTGTTAATTCAAATCCCGCAACGATAATGACTGATCCAGAATTTGCTGATGCCACCTATATCGAGCCAATAACTCCAGAGTTCATAGAGAAGATCATTGCCAAGGAGCGTCCTGATGCAGTTCTGGCAACGCTCGGCGGACAAACCGCGCTTAACGCCGCGATCGCTCTGCATAAGGCCGGGATCTTGCAGAAATATGGAACACACTTGATTGGCGCCGATGTTGATGCGATCGAACGCGGCGAGAATCGAGAAATCTTCAGAACTATTGTCGAAAAGATTGGTGGCGAATCTGCTAAATCAGTCATTTGCCACACAATGGAAGAGGTAATCGCAGGAGCTGCAATTTTAAATTATCCAGTAGTTGTTCGGCCATCTTTCACTATGGGTGGCCTTGGATCGGGTATCGCATTTGATGAAGTGAATTTGCGGCAGATCGCCGGCGCCGGTCTACGTCATAGCCCAACATCTGAAGTCTTGCTCGAAGAATCTATCCTGGGGTGGAAAGAGTATGAGCTTGAAGTAATGCGCGATTCATCCGATAACGTGGTGATTGTCTGCAGCATTGAAAATATTGATCCGATGGGCGTTCACACGGGTGACTCGATCACGGTTGCACCTGCGCTTACCCTCACCGACGTTGAATTTCAGAAGTTACGTAATCTTTCCATTGACATCATTCGCGAGGTAGGCGTAGCAACGGGTGGTTGTAACATTCAATTTGCAGTTAACCCTGATGATGGCCGGATCATCGTTATTGAAATGAACCCAAGAGTCTCACGTTCAAGCGCCTTGGCTTCAAAAGCCACTGGTTTTCCGATCGCGAAGATCGCGACCAAGCTCGCTATTGGTTACACCTTGGATGAGATCAAGAATGACATCACCCAAGTAACGCCGGCATCTTTCGAACCAACTCTTGATTACATAGTTGTAAAGGCTCCTCGCTTTGCATTTGAGAAATTCGCTGACGCTGATCCGCGATTGACCACAACTATGAAGAGCGTAGGTGAGGCGATGGCGATCGGTCGTTCCTTCCCGGAAGCGCTCATGAAGGCGCTGAGATCTCTTGAAAGAAAAGAAGCGATCTTCGAATTTCCATCGGATATCGCAAAGATCGATAAGGCTTCACTCCTAATCTCGATGCAGATAACAACCGAATATCGTTTACAGCAAGTGCAACAGGCTATGTGGGCGGGTGCACCAATCGATGAGGTTTACGACGCGACAAAAATAGACCGTTGGTTCCTCCATCAAATCGCACTGATCAACGACCGAGCGCGCGAGTTAGCTCAGCCTGGTGAACTATCAAGTAGCGTCCTGAGATCGGGTAAGGAGATGGGATTTTCTGATGCTCAGATCGCAAAGCTACGGGGAGTCGCGGAGGAAGATATCCGCAAGGCGCGACATCATGTAAATGTGCGGCCGGTTTACAAGACCGTCGATACATGTGCGGCCGAGTTTGAAGCCTTCACCCCTTATCACTACTCGAGTTATGAAGAAGAGACAGAAGTTCGATCTCGAACCAAACCAGCGGTGATTATCTTGGGAAGCGGACCTAACCGAATCGGTCAAGGAATTGAATTTGATTACTCCTGCGTACACGCCTCTTTTACTCTACGTGATGCAGGTTTTGAGACAGTGATGATCAATTGCAATCCCGAAACTGTGTCAACGGATTATGACACCTCCGATCGCCTCTACTTTGAACCACTTACCTTGGAAGATGTATTAGAAGTTGTTCACGCCGAAACTCTCGCTGGTCCAGTGCTTGGAGTAATCACGCAGTTAGGTGGACAGACTCCGCTCGGTTTAGCTGCAGGCTTAAAGGCAGCCGGAGTTACTATCTTGGGAACTTCACCTGATGCGATTAATCTGGCAGAAGAGCGCGGTGCATTTGGAAAAGTTTTACAGCAGCAATCTTTGACCGCTCCTGAATTTGGTATGGCCTCTTCGCAGATGGAGGCGCTGGATATTGCAGCCCGTATTGGTTATCCAGTACTTGTTCGCCCATCATTTGTACTTGGTGGACGCGGTATGGAGATTGTTTACGATGATATCGCGCTCTCTGGTTTTATTAATCGCGCTACGGATATCACTCCCGATCATCCTGTCCTGGTCGATCGCTTTCTTGATAGCGCGATCGAGATTGATGTTGATGCGCTCTTCGATGGTAATGAGCTTTTTCTTGGTGGAGTTATGGAGCATATTGAGGAGGCGGGAATTCACTCCGGAGATAGCGCATGTGTACTTCCTGCAGCCACTATTACCTCGTCGCAGCAGAAAGCCATTCGTGAGGCGACGCTAAAGATTGCACAGGGCGTAGGAGTTTTAGGTCTGATAAATATCCAATTCGCGATCGCCGAAGATGTTTTATATGTCCTGGAAGCTAATCCGCGCGCATCTCGCACAGTTCCATTTGTAAGTAAAGCCACGGGAGTTCCCTTAGCTAAAGCGGCTGCGCGAATTTCATTGGGCGCAACGATCGCTGAGTTGAAAGTAGAGGGCTTGCTACCCAATAGCGTCGATGGAGTGGCAAAAGGAATCTCCGTAAAAGAGGCGGTACTTCCTTGGAATCGCTTCAGACGCACCGATGGACGCGGAGTTGATGCCGTTCTGGGACCCGAGATGAGATCTACCGGTGAAGTTATGGGGATTGCACAAACTTTCGGAGAAAGTTATGCAAAGTCTCAAATCAGCGCCCTTGGACCGTTACCGAAAACTGGAACAGTCTTTATCTCTTTGGCGGATAAGGATAAAACTTCAGGTATAGCGCCAGCAAAGGCTTTGGTCGCACTTGGATTTAACTTACTTGCTACGGGAGGAACTGCAGATTTCCTTGCGACAAATGGAGTTTTAGCGCACAAGGTACGAAAGAATTCCGAAGGTTCTGGTCCAATGGGGGAGCGCACGATCGTTGAGTATTTAAATGGCGGTGATGTAGCGCTAGTGATTAACACCCCGGTTGGTCGCGGCACTCGCGCCGATGGATGGGCGATTCGCACCGCGGCGGTGCAAAGATCGATACCGTGCATTACTACTACCGCTGGATTTAGCGCTGCCGTTGAAGGAATCAAGGCGCTGCAACGAGGCGAATTAAACGTACTTTCAATTCAGGAATGGTTGAAGAAATAGTGTCAACAATTAATCGCGCCGCCATTCAATTTAACGCCACAGTGTTGGCCAATAAGCGCGTTGGTCAGTATCACCAGATCGTTTTTGGAATTGGCGACTTGGTTAAATCGTGTCGTCCCGGAAACTTTGTCGCCATTAAAGTCGGTGGCGATTCATCGCGCATGATTTTGCGCCGCGCTTTTGCAATTTCTCGAGTCTCCGAAAGTGTGAGCTTTGGTGGCACGATGGAGTTGATCGTCGCACCTCACGGAGCTGGTTCAAAATGGCTCTGTTCGCAGGCCGAAGGTTCTGAAGTAGATATCGTCGCACCTTTAGGAACAGCGTTCGGCATCCCGACACAACCGGTAAAGACGCTTTTGGTCGGTGGCGGCTATGGCTCTGCGCCACTCTTCGGTTTAGCCGAAGTTTTAAAGGCCCGCGGATGTAAGGTCGACATGCTTCTTGGCGCCTCCGTCGGTGGAAAGATTTACGCTCCAATGGAGGGAAAGCGTTCTGTTAATTCACTAAAGATTTACACCGAAGATGGATCAATGGGTGAAACGGGTAGGGTCACAGATCCCATCAGAAAGCTGATTGAAGAAAAGCAAGTAGATGTAATTTACTCGTGTGGACCAATGACGATGTTGCGCGCTATTTCTGAGTTAACTGCCGGCACGGATGTAGTGCACCAATGTGCGGTTGAAGAAGCGATGGCATGTGGAATCGGAATTTGTATGACTTGTGTACTTCCCGTTATGGATGAATCAGGCAAAGTGGCCATGTTGCGCTCTTGTATTGATGGCCCCGTGATGGATGGTTCACAAGTTCAGTGGCAGATGGTGGGGCAAGTTCCGGAGGCGCTGGCGTGAGTACTTTCGATTTCTCCACGACGTTAGGAAATGCCTTTTTTAATACGCCGATCTTCACAGCAAGTGGTTGCGCAAGTTCGGGAAAGGAGTTGGCACAGTTCTTTCCTTTAAAAGATATTGGCGCGGTTGTTACAAAATCGGTGATGAATAAGCCACGTTATGGCCGGCCAACGCCGCGAATGGCTGAAACTCCTTCGGGCATGCTCAATTCGATCGGATTACAAGGCCCAGGTATTGACGCTTTCTTAGCCAACGATGTGCCTTGGCTAATCGAGCAGAAATCTCGAGTAATCGTATCTATCGCTGGTGAAACTGTTGAAGAGTACGCAACGCTGGCTCGGAAAGTCAGATCAATCGCTGGAATTAGCGCGCTCGAAGTAAATATCTCTTGCCCGAATGTAGAAAATCGCGGTTTGGTATTTGCCTGCGATCCCGATGTTTCTCGTCGAGTGATCGATGGTGTTCGTCGCACAATGGGCGGGGAAATTCCGATTATCGCCAAACTTTCACCTGATGTTACAAATTTACCCGAGATCGCCAAGGGCGTGGTCGATGCTGGCGCTGATGCACTTGCCTTGATAAATACCGTGTTGGGGATGGTAATTAACTTAGATTCAATGCGCCCACATTTAGGTGGTAAGACTGGCGGACTATCTGGTCCCGCAATTCGTCCTGTTGCAGTTCGTGCGATCTATCAAGTTCATGCCGCTCTTCCGAATACGCCGATATTAGGAATGGGGGGAGTTGCATCTGGTCGCGATGCTCTCGAGTTGATATTGGCAGGGGCCTCTGGAGTTAGCGTTGGGACAGCTAGTTTTGGAAACCCTTCAGCGGTAATACAAATTCAGCACGAACTCCACGAACTTTTAGTAGCCAAGGGCTTTCCATCGCTAAAGTCTGCTATTGGTTATGCACATCGAGCGGAGGAAAAGTGAGAGCGCCGATTATTCTCGCAGTCGATACCTCTGATCTTGAAACTGCGATCGCTTGGATTAAAGCAACTGATGACTCAATTAGCGTATACAAACTGGGATTGGAGTTTTACTTAAATTTCGGAGCAGCAGGTGTAGAAGAAGTTGTGAAGCGAACTGGTGCAGAGATATTTCTAGATTTGAAATTGCACGATATCCCACACACTGTTGCAGGAGCAGCTAGCGCGGTATCTCACCTAAACCCAAAGTTCTTAACGGTTCATGCAAGTGGGGGCCGGGCGATGATTTCCTCTGCTGTGCAGGCGGCTCCAAAAGTCTCAATAACAGCGGTAACTATCTTGACCTCACTTTCAGAATCAGATTTATTTGAGATCGGCTATGCCAATGCGGCGCTGGAGAGCGCGGTAGCTCTCGCAAAGATGGCGGTCGCATCTGGCGCAAAGGCTTTGGTCTGCTCACCACTTGAGACCGCTGCGATTAGAAGCGCGGTTGGAGCGGATCCGATAATTATTGCCCCTGGCGTTAGGCCGCTGGCAGAGCAAGGGGGAGATGACCAAAAACGAACAATGACCCCTCGCGATGCAATCACCGCTGGCGCCAATTTCGTAGTAATTGGTCGCCCGATAACCAAGTGGTGGAGCGATGGAGAAGGTACGATGAGATCAGCAGCTCGCACGATCGCTGATGAAATTTTAGGCGCGCTTGCGTAGAGTTAAATAATGCCGATCCCTCCGAAATTAACTGCCCAACAGCGTGCGGCGGCTCTAGCCAAATCAACTGCCGCTCGACAGGTGCGTGCGGCGATAAAGAGTCGAGTAAAGAGTGGAGGTCTCTCTCTTTCTGCAGTCTTTGATCTAGCGCAGGGCGATGAAGCTATTGCGAAGATGCGTGTTGTGGAGTTATTGGAATCTTTCTCCGGTGTTGGAAAGGTGCGCGCCATAGCAATTCTAGATCGATTGACTATCTCTCAGACTAGAAGAATTCAAGGCTTAGGAATTGCACAACGTAAGAATTTACTTCGCGAATTTCCCGATCGTACTTCTGCAGGAGAACGTGGAAAACTGCTGGTGCTATCAGGTCCTGGAGGAGTAGGTAAGAGCACGGTAGCCAAAGCGTTGCGTAGTAAGAGTTCATTCTGGGTGAGCATCTCTGCTACCACAAGAGTCGCGCGACATAACGAGGTCGACGGCGTTGATTATTTCTTCTATACCGAAGGTGAGTTTGAAAATGCAGTTAAGTCAAATTTGTTCTTGGAGTGGGCCGAGTTTGCGGGCAATCGTTACGGCACTCCACGAAAGCCGGTAGAAGATGCCTTGCGTGAGGGCAGGAATGTTCTTTTAGAGATAGAGATCTCAGGTGCGAAGCAAGTTAAGCAGAGCGCCCCCGAAGCTATTCTTATTTTTCTCCAACCCCCATCGTGGGAAGAGTTAGTCTCTCGATTGGAGGGCCGCGGAACCGATTCCCCCGAAAGGCGGGCGGCAAGGTTGGCGCTGGCGCAGGAAGAACTTGTACAAGCGGGTTTATTCGATCTTTCCATCGTAAATGAGCGCGTAGAAGAAGTCGTAGAACGCCTGATAGGATTGACCAATAAACCTTAGACATTTAAGGCAATTGCGCGCATACTCAGGAGGTCCAAATGGACGGAATCACTAACCCACCAATCGACGAACTTCTCGACAAGAGCGGCTCTAAGTACAGTTTGGTTCTTTATGCAGCAAAGCGCGCACGTCAGATAAATGCTTACTACTCACAGCTGGGCGAAGGCCTCCTCGAATATGTCGGTCCGCTCGTTGAGACTCACGTACACGAGAAGCCGCTCTCGATTGCACTTCGCGAAATTAACGAAGGTCTCTTGACGATCGAAAACCTCGAACCAACAGCGTAAGTAATCCTTAGACCGAAAACGAAAATGGCCAAAGTTCGAGAAGTAATTCTCGGGGTTGGCGGCGGAATTGCAGCCTATAAATCCTGTGATCTATTGCGGCGCTTACAAGATCACGGATATCAGATTACCGTCGTTCCAACGCCAGCTAGTTTGAATTTTGTTGGCGCAGCCACGTGGGAGGCTCTCTCGCATAGACCAGTCACCTCTCAGGTTTGGGAGCGTGTCGATGAAGTACGACATATCTCGCTAGCTAAGAGAGCAGATGCGCTTATTATCGCTCCCGCCACTGCAGATCTAATCGCGCGGATAGCGATCGGTCGGGCAGATGATTTACTCACCAACTTAGTACTAGCAATTGACGTTCCAACTCTCTTAGTACCTGCCATGCATCCGCAGATGTGGAAAGATCCGGCAACTCAGGAGAATGTAGAGAAGTTACGAGCTCGTGGATTTACGGTGATGGAGCCAGCGGTCGGTCGCCTTACAGGAGATGATTTTGGACAAGGGCGTTTTCCAGATACCCAAATAATAATTTCAGAGTTTGAATCAGTCACTGGGTCTATCAAGGATTTACTTGGAAAGCGCGTTCTTGTCACAGCAGGTGGAACTCGCGAAGCTATAGATCCAGTGCGCTTTATCGGTAATCGCTCAAGTGGACGACAGGGGGCAGCTATTGCGCGCGCTGCGCGTGATCGGGGAGCAGATGTCAAGATGATCTTTGCAAATCCACAACTTTCTAAGGAAGAGATAAATGAGTTATCCGGGATCGATCTCTTGCAGGTAGAAACTGCAAAAGAAATGCACACAGCACTCGAACGAGAATTTCCGAAGAGTGATTTACTGGTAATGAGCGCGGCGGTTGCGGATGCAAGACCCTTGCAATATTCAGAAGGAAAGATAAAAAAAGGTGATCTCCACGATATATCTCTAGTTGAGAATCCCGATATTCTTAAATCGATCGCTAAATTACGCGATAAGCAGATAGTTATCGCCTTTGCTGCAGAGACCAACAATGATTTAGACGTTGCGCAGGCGAAAAGGCTCGCCAAGGGAGCTAATATTCTCTATCTCAACAATGTATCTGATGGAGCGATCTTCGGATCTCTTGATACTGAAGGATTTATCCTGACGAGCAATGGCGCTCCAATCCCAGTACCAACAACTAGCAAAGACACGCTTGCCGAGCTACTGCTCGATCAGGCTCTAGATCAGTTAGGTTAGCCCAATGTCAAAAAGATTATTTACATCTGAGTCCGTAACCGAAGGCCATCCAGATAAGATCGCAGACCAGATCTCTGATGCGATATTGGACTCTCTCCTTTCGCAAGATTCTTCTAGCCGTGTAGCGGTAGAAACCCTTATAACTACCGGTCAAGTTCACGTAGCTGGCGAAGTCACGACTAATGGATACGCCGATGTGATGGGGATTGTGCGAGATACAGTAATTGGAATTGGCTATGACTCATCCGTAAAAGGATTTGACGGTAATAGCTGTGGAGTTTCAATCTCTATTGGACAACAATCTCAAGATATTGCGCAGGGCGTAGATGATGCCTACGAGAATCGAGTCGCTTCATCTGCTGATCCACTCGATCTCCAGGGCGCGGGCGATCAAGGGTTGATGTTTGGTTACGCCTGCGATGATACGAAAGAGTTAATGCCGCTTCCAATCTGGTTAGCGCACGAGTTAGCGCAGCAACTTTCTGCAGTCCGTAAATCAGGTGCGCTGGCTTACTTACGGCCAGATGGAAAGACACAAGTAACGATTGAATACGATGGTGATAAGGCAGTTGCTTTAAATACAGTGGTTATCTCTAGTCAACACGCGGAAGATGTAGATGGAGCGAAGAAATTAACCCCCGAAATTATTAAGTTCGTCATTGAACCGGTTCTCTCGAAGATTGATCTTCCGCGTAAAGATATGCGCACCCTGATCAACCCAACAGGTCGCTTCGTAATCGGCGGACCGATGGGTGATGCTGGATTAACAGGTCGTAAGATAATTGTTGATACCTACGGAGGCATGGCCCGTCATGGTGGTGGCGCATTCTCCGGAAAGGATCCATCAAAGGTAGATCGCTCTGCAGCGTATGCAATGCGTTGGGTAGCAAAGAACGTTGTTGCAGCAGGGCTGGCGCGACGTTGTGAAGTTCAGGTGGCCTATGCGATCGGAAAGGCTCAGCCAGTTGGCGTCTTCGTTGAAACATTTGGCACTGAGAGCGTTCCAGTGCAGAAAATTCAGGATGCAGTTACATCAGTCTTCGATCTTCGTCCGGCAGCGATCATCCGTGATCTCAATTTGCTTCGACCTATTTATTCACAGACGGCTGCCTATGGCCACTTCGGACGCGAACTCCCTAACTTCACGTGGGAATCAACTTCGCGAGTGGATCAACTCCGCGCAGCCGTGAAATAACCGTAGCGATTTAGCCGTGTCAGATACGCGGCCGCTTCGCCTTAAATCTGAGACGGCGAAACGAGTTGAACGAATTGCTGCTGATTCAAAACCTGTCGCAAAAGTCTGGGTGGATAACTCCATCTCGCATTTAGATGGCGTATATGACTATCTAGTTCCAGCGCGGCTAGATGAGCAAGTAAAGGCGGGGGTCCGCGTTGTAGTCGACTTTGCGGGAAG
>JAQCAO010000103.1 GCA_027731885.1 Actinomycetota bacterium
GCTCTTACGGAGGAAGTTATGAAGGCGACCACGAGTGACCAGCGTTCAGTTTTAGATATCCAAAGTTTCGACTTCATAACTACTTCGCTAAATGCCAAAGCCGCCACACTTCCTGAAATTGCCGCTATCGCTTCACTAAAGATTAAAGCCAATAACGCTCGGGATCTGCGCATCGCTGCTGAGACCGAGTTAAGTGATGTAAAGCGCGAGCTGAATCGGGCTGAAACAGATGTTGAGCAAGTTGTCTCACGAATTACTAGAGATGAGACCCGCCTGGCATCTGGCACGGGAGCTGCAAAAGAACTTGAACAATTGCAGCACGAGCTGATCTCGCTAAACAATCGTCGCAGCGAGTTAGAAGAAGTTGAACTTGAAATAATGATGCGCGTAGATGGTATTAAAGAGCGGATCAAGAGTCTGCAAGAAGAAGAGGCTTCGTTGGCTCTTGAGATCGCTAATCTAGAAATTGCTAAAGAGAATGCGTTGACTGTGATTGGCGCAGATCTAAGTGCGGCAGCGCAAGAACGCGCCAAGACTGTATCAAGTGTCAGCCCTGAGCTTATGGCGCTATACGAGAAAATTCGTGCGTCAAATAATGGCACAGGCGCGGCAGCGTTGGTAGGCAATCAGTGCAAAGGCTGTCACCTGACTTTAAACACCAATGAATTGCAGAGAATTGCCGCTTTGGCCGAAGATGAATTAGTTCGCTGCGAAGAATGTCGATGCATATTGGTGCGTGACAAGTAAATGGCGCGTCATTTCAAATTAACTGCCGATGGTGGATCACGTGGAAACCCAGGTCCCGCTGGTTACGGAGCAGTTGTAACCGAAGGCGGAAAAATCGTCGCCGAACTCTTTGATGTAATCGGCATCGCAACAAATAACGTTGCTGAATATAGCGGATTGCTTGCCGGCTTGAGCCATATTCACAAATTAGATGCCGCAGCCACTGTTGAAGTAGCGATGGATTCTAAGTTAGTTGTAGAACAAATGTCTGGGCGTTGGCAGATCAAGCACGCAGATATGCGGGATTTAGCAAAGCAATGTCGCGCAGCGCACGATCCATCTTTAGTTACTTACTCTTGGATTCCGCGCGATGAAAATTCACAGGCAGATCGCTTGGCAAATAAAGCCCTTGATGGCGGCTCTGGCCATAAACCTGAAGCCCAAGTTCAGCAGAATTACTTATCCGAGCGTATGCGCAGTGATGAAGTACCGACCATGATTTATATGGTCCGCCACGGTGAGACTGTTTTAACCCCAATGCGAAAGTTTTCAGGCGTTGGTCCGTTGAATCCGGAGCTAACCGAAAAGGGTCTGTCACAAGCTGCTGCCGTTGCTGGTGCAATAGCAAAATTAAATCCAGAAGTCTTAATTGCTTCACCATTAGCGCGCACAACTCAGACCGCTCAAGCGATCGCAGCAGCGACGGGTCTTGAAATTATCTTTGATGAGATTTGGTATGAACTTTCATTCGGCGATTGGGATGGCCTCTCCTTCGAAGAAGTCAAAGAGAAGTTTCCTGATGAATTTCAAGGGTGGCTTAATTCAACATCTTATGCACCTGCTGGGGGAGAGTCTTATGATCAAGCGGAAGTTCGAGTAGAAGAAGCGTTAGAAAAAGTCGCTGCTGAGCACCCAGGTCAGCGCGTCGTCGTAGTAACTCACAACGGAGTCATTAAATTAGCGGCACAGATCGCAACCGGGGCACCCACCCAAGCGGTCTTTCACATAGACGCTGCCCCATGTTCGATAACTTCAGTATCTATTTGGCCATCAGATGGACTGCGCGCCCTGCGCAGCCTTAACGAGACAGGACACTTTCGCACATGATCAGTTCAACCGAGTGGCTATTAACTATTGGTGGTCTTGCCGCAGTAATAATTTTTGATTTGGCTCTGGCAATTGCTCATCGCAACAAAGAGACCAGTACAAAAGAGGCACTAGGTTGGACGATTTTTTATGTATCTGCTGCAATAACGTTCGGTCTGTTGATGCCACGTTGGACATCAGATCAACTGCGAACCGAATTTTTTGCAGGTTGGCTAACTGAATATGCGCTTTCGGTCGATAATATCTTTGTATTTATCATTTTGATTTCAACGCTTAAGGTAAAGAAGGAATCCCAGCAGTTGGTTCTTCTCTTTGGAATTCTTATTGCCATTGTTCTACGCGTAATCTTGATCTTCGCTGGAGTCGCACTTGTAACTCGCTTCACCTCTGCTTTTTATGTCTTTGGTGCTTTCTTAATCTTTACAGCTTGGAAGTTAATCAATGAAAAAGAAGAGGTAGAGAAGGATGAAGGTAAGTTAATCAACTTCCTTCGCAATAGAGGTTTAAGTACTTTTGCCATCGCACTAATCGCTTTGGGAGTTACCGATCTAGTGTTTGCACTTGATTCAATCCCAGCGATCCTTGGATTAACAACCAGCACCTACGTTGTAATTACAGCAAATATCTTCGCGCTAATGGGGCTTCGCCAGCTCTACTTCTTGCTGCAAGGTGCGATGGATCGGCTAGTCCACCTTGGTCGCGGACTCTCATTTATCTTGGCATTTATCGGCGTGAAGATGATCTTGCACGCTCTACACGAAAATGGTGTAGACGTCCCCGATATATCCGTTGAGGTGAGCCTTACTGTCATTGTTTCCGCCTTGGCAATTACTGCGCTCACAAGCCTTTATGTCACGCGTAATTCAATCAAAGAGGAAAAAGGCATTTCGTAACACTCAGTAATTCGCGTATCCTTATCGAGAAGAGTCGCCCGGATCACCGCGTTGTACTTGTACACCGAGGAAAGTCCGGACTTCGCAGAGCAAGGTGGTGGGTAACACCCACCCGGAGAAATCCGCGGGATTAGTGCCACAGAAAATAGACCGCACATGAAAATGTGTAAGGGTGAAACGGTGGTGTAAGAGACCACCAGTATTTGTAGTGATGCAGATAGCTTGGTAAACCCCACCTGAAGCAAGACCACGCAGATGGCGTTTGAGAACTGCTCGTTCAAGCCATCGGGTAGGTTGCTTGAATCTGTAAGCAATTACAGATCTAGATGGATGGTGATCCCTCGCAAGAGGACAGGATCCGGCTTATAGGGCGACTCTTCTTTAAATTGAACGAGGCGGGAGAAATTCCCGCCTCGTTTCATTATTTCTTTTGGAATCATTTCTGACAAAACTGATATCAATTTAGCCAATTAA
>JAQCAO010000014.1 GCA_027731885.1 Actinomycetota bacterium
TAACATTTCAGCGATCCGATAGAGAACTTGCCCGCGGTTATAGGCAGTTGCTTTTGCCCAGCCACTTTGAGCGGTCCGCGCGGCAACAACTGCATCACGTAAATCTTTACGTGATGCTAAGCAAGGATTTGCAATGAATCTACCTTTGTTATCTACAACTTCGTAGACGCGACCTGATTCGCTACGCGGGAAGGCTCCATTGATAAATAACTTATAAGTCTTTTTAACTTCGAGTCGTGCAGTTGAGTTAGTTGTTGCACTCTTCTTTGAAGAAGCCATTTACTTACCCTCCTTCAGATATGCCGCTAAACCATGCTTGCCACCTTCGCGACCCCAGCCGGATTCTTTATATCCGCCAAATGGGGAAGCGGGATCGAACTTATTAAAGGTGTTGGCCCAAATAACACCAGCGCGAAGTTGTTGTGTGGCCCATAGGATTCGAGAGCCTTTCTCGCTCCAAACGCCTGCAGATAAACCAAATGGCGTGTTATTGGCTTTCTCAATCGCCTCTTGTGGGGTACGGAAAGTTAGAACTGAAAGCACGGGTCCGAAAATTTCCTCCCGTGCAATGCGATGTGCCTGCGTGACTCCGGTAAAGATAGTTGGAGCGAACCAGAATCCCTTGGCAGATAATGTACAAGCTGGGCTCCAGCGTTCTGCTCCTTCGGCATCGCCGGCAGTTGCCAACTCTTGAATTTTACTTAACTGCTCTCGCGAATTTATAGCGCCTAAATCCGTGTTTTTATCTAGCGGATCACCAATACGAATCTTTGACATTCTAATTTTCAGTTTCTCAATTAGCTCATCAGCAATGCTCTCTTGCAGTATTAGCCGCGATCCCGCGCAACAAACGTGTCCTTGGTTGAAAAATATGCCATTAACAATGCCTTCAACGGTCTCATCTATCGGTGCATCATCAAAGACGATATTGGCGCCCTTTCCGCCTAGTTCAAGGGTGGCTTTCTTATTGGTGCCGGCTATAGCGCGGGCGATTTTCTTACCGACATCAGTTGATCCAGTGAAGGCAATTTTATGGATACCTGGATGGTTCACAATTGCAGCGCCAGTGGATCCATCACCTGTAACGATATTTACAACACCATCAGGAAGTTCTGCTTGTTGACATACTTCAGCGAATAAGAGCGCGGTAAGCGAAGTTGTTTCTGCAGGTTTTAAAACAACTGTATTTCCAGTTGCCAAGGCAGGTGCTACTTTCCAAGCTAGCATTAAGAGCGGGAAGTTCCAGGGAATAATTTGTCCAGCAACTCCATGAGGCGCAGGAGATTTACCTAGTCCTGCGTAATCTAATTTATCTGCCCAGCCGGCGTGATAAAAGAAATGGGCAGCAACCAGGGGAATATCGATATCGCGGGTTTCGCGAATCGGTTTCCCGTTATCTAAAGTTTCAAGGACTGCAAATTCACGAGCGCGCTCCTGCAGGATTCTGGCGATGCGATATAGATACTTCCCACGTTCTTTGCCAGATAACTTAGACCAAGTTTTGGTGTACGCCTTCTGGGCTGCGGCAACTGCTTTATCAACATCGCTTGCGCCACCGAGTGAGATTTGGCTTAAGACTTCTTCGGTAGCTGGGTTAATAGTTGGAAAATGTTTTTTACCTGGAAGAAATTTGCCATCAATGAAATGGCCATATTTACTCTTGATATCTACGATGGCACGCGATTCGGGGGCTGGTGCATATTCAAATGTCATAGCGCGAACCTGTGTCTTCTCTCTTAATCAATCGTTACGTAGTTAGGGCTAGCGTAGTAGCCATCGTCCATTTTCATGCGTTGCATTAGTAAATCATTTAGCAAGGCGCTAGCCCCGATACGGAAATACTCGGGGGTTAGCCACTCTGATCCTGCGGTCTCATTTACCAACACCAATTGTTTAATAGCATCCTTGGTATTTCGAATGCCGCCGGCTGGTTTTACCCCGATTCGACGTTGCGTCATTGTGTGGAAATCCTTAACTGCCTCCAACATAACTAATACAACTGGCGGAGTAGCAGCGGGAGCGACTTTTCCAGTAGATGTCTTAATAAAGTCAGCTCCAGCGAGCATTGCAAGGTACGAAGCTTTGCTGACGTTGTCATATGTAACTAACTCACCGGTTTCAAAGATGACCTTAAGGTGTGCGCGATCCCCACAGACTTCGCGAATCTTAACGATTTCATCAAAGACCAAACCGTATTGCCCAGATAAAAATGCACCACGATCTATCACCATATCTATCTCTGCCGCACCAGCATCGATTGCATCTTGGGTATCTTGGATCTTTACCTCCATTGATGCACGACCTGATGGAAAAGCAGTTGATACTGCAGCGACCGGTACGTGTTCTTAGCCAATTGCATCTAAATGTTTTCGCGCTACCCCGACCATATCGTTATATACGCAAATGGCTCCGACGCTTGGAACAGTTAAATCGGTTGGATCAGGGCGCACCGCCTTCGAACAGAGCGCGCGGACTTTGCCTGCAGTATCTGCGCCTTCTAAGGTTGTTAGATCCACCATAGAGATCGCAGTATCAATAGCCCAACGTTTACTGGTTGTCTTTATACTTCGCGTCGCCAACATTGCAGCGCGTGCATCTGCACCTACTTGATCAACGCCAGGGAGTTGCGAGAGAAAGTGCTTCAAAGAGCTCTCTGTACCATCGACAATCCCATAAAAGTTCATGCGAGGAATTCCTTTATTGGTTGGCGAAGTTGATCCAATAAATCGCTTGCCATTGCTTCATCTTTTGCAATAACTTCGATGTAACACTTCATCTTCGCCTCCGTTCCGCTGGGACGCACAATCATACGGATTCCGCCATCGATCCAGAGCCGTAAACCATCAGTAGGCGGTAGACCATCTTGCGGATCTGCTAAATCATCAATTGATAAGACTGCGCGACCTGCGATTAGTGATGGAGGGTTCTTGCGAATCCCAGCCAGGAGTTGGGTTATCTGCGACATTTCTGCCACGCGAATCGATATCTGTTCTGTGCCGTGAAAGCCGTGGCGGGCCCAAACTTCGTTTAACAGGTCGAGCAGAGATAAACCTTGCGCCTTTAGCTCTGATGCGATGTGCGCAAGAAGCAGAGCCGCTGAGATCCCATCTTTATCATTTACCGTCTTGGAATCTACGGCATATCCAATCGCTTCTTCATAGCCAAAAGCTAAATCTTCAATCTTGGCAATCCACTTAAACCCAGTTAAAACCTCTTTGAAGCCAATTGAATAATGGGCTGCAATCTTTCGCAGGGCTGAGGATGAGACGATTGAATTTCCAAAACTGCCTTGGCTATTATCTCGAGCGATCCATTCTCCGAAAATAACTCCCAATTCATCACCACGTAACATTCTCCAACCAACTTTAGGATCATTAACTGCGGCGGCACAGCGATCTGCGTCAGGGTCATTTGCAATTACTAGATCGGCACCGAAAGCGCGCGCCTTCTGTATCGCTAGATCAATAGCACCCGGTTCTTCGGGATTAGGAAATGCCACTGTTGGGAAATCGGGATCTGGTGTGCATTGCTCATCAACCAAAATCAAAGTTGCAAATCCTGCGTGATTAAAAACTCTCTGCACTGTTTCAGTACCAACCCCATGCATTGCGGTATAAACAATTTTTAAATCTCCGGGCTTTGGTGCAATAAGTGCAGTACGCCGGATATATTCGGTGATCAACTCTTCGCCAACAATGGTCCAAGACTTTCCGCGGGGATAACTTGCTAAGGATTTAACCGCAGCAATTTCCTTGGCAATTAACTCATCTGTTGGGTTGATTATCTGCGAGGCAGCGTAATTAATGCCGTCGGCAGTTGGCCCGATATAAACCTTGTAGCCATTATCTTGTGGGGGATTGTGGCTGGCGGTAACCATTACACCCACATCACATTTGAGTTGATGGGTAGCAAAGGCTAATAATGGAGTCGGTAGCGCTCTCG
Source organism: Actinomycetota bacterium (assembly GCA_027731885.1). Taxonomy (GTDB): domain Bacteria; phylum Actinomycetota; class Actinomycetes; order Nanopelagicales; family Nanopelagicaceae; genus Planktophila. The sequence goes on from JAQCAO010000014.1 coordinate 3,943, forward strand.
GTAATACAAAGACCTCAAACCCTGCACCAGCGAAAATTTCAGCGCTTTCTGTGGTGAAATCCGCGGATCCATGACGCGCATCTCTACCTATCACAACGCGGCTCATTCCGCGTTCCTTCATATAGGCCGATATACCAGCGGCTGTTCTTCCGACTACCGCGCGATTCATACAAGATGGGCCTGGTCCTACCGGTCCGCGCAATCCAGCAGTTCCAAATTGAAGAAATCCCGAAAAGTATTTCTGTAACGCTGCTTCATCGTTAGCTTCAAGCAAGGCAGTCAACTGAGCAGCAGTTTTTAGATCTGGGTCATCTGCAATCCAGGCCTTAACCTCAGCTGTTAACTCTGCATTCACTTGTACAGCCTAATGAAATTAAATGAGATTGGGAATTACAGATTTAATAAGGGCTCCCATACGGGAGGCGGCTGCTTTTCCGGCAGCGATAACTTCCTCGTGATTGAGTTTCTCGCCGGTGACACCTGCAGCTGCATTGGTTACGAGTGAGATAGCCAAAACTTCTGCACCAAGGGCGTGCGCTGCGATCGCTTCGGGAACTGTTGACATCCCAACTAAATCTGCACCCATTCCACGCATCATCAAGATCTCGGCAGGAGTTTCATAAGTAGGTCCACGCCAATGCACATATACACCTTCTTCTAGCGAAGAGTCGGCACCCTTAACAATTGCGCGCAACCTCTTGCTGTACAGATCAGTTAAATCGACAAAAGTTGCGCCAACTAGAGGCGTTGCTGCAGTAAGCGAGATGTGATCGCGAATAAGTACAGGCTGACCAACTTTGTAACTGGTGTTTATGCCACCACAGGCATTGGTCAAGAGAATTACTTTGCATCCAGCTTTTACAGCAGTTCGGACGCCGTGAACAACAGGCTCCATACCTTTACCTTCATATAAATGTGTGCGCCCGAGAAAAACTAAGGCGCGCACTTTCTTACCACCATCTTCAATTTCGTAACTCCGAACCTTTCCAGAGTGTCCTTCTACGGCAGGGGGAAGAAAACCAGTTAGTTCTTCGGCGTTGCATTCATATTTAGGCTCACCCAGGGCATCAACGGCCGTTACCCAACCAGAACCCATCACGAGAGCAATATCGTGAGTTGCAAATCCAGTTCGTTCTGCGATTTCTGCCGCCGCTTGTACCGCTGCTTGAAGTGGGTCTGAATAGAGAAGATCAGTTGATGTCATGCATCAATAATGTCACAGAGCACGGTTCCGCTCGCTACCGTTTCTCCGATTGCTGCTGTGAGGTTTGCGATCGTTCCAGATTTATGAGCAATCAATGGTTGCTCCATTTTCATTGCTTCTAAAACGATTATCAAATCACCAACTTCTACTTTTTGCCCAGTTTCTACTGCAACCTTCACAACAGTGCCTTGCATTGGACTAGTTAAGCCAGTGCCACCTGCGCTACCCACCTTAGACTCTTTGGCGCGATGACGTTTAATCACAGGTTCTGGTGTATGGATTTTGACCTCAAAGCGTTTCCCATTTACTTCTGCAATCAAATGCTCCGCAGCGACTCGGGTAGTAACGGGGATAACGCTAGGTGCAAAAGCAGGTATCTCATTCTTAAACTCATTTTCGATATAGCTTGTGTAAACCTGAAATTCTTCAGTAAAAGACGGATCCTGCAAAATAGCGCGATGGAAAGGGATTGCGGTGGCCAAGCCATCGACCTCAAATTCCGCTAGCGCGCGGCGGGCGCGTTCAATCGCTTCTTTTCTGGTTGCTCCCGTAACTATTAACTTAGCAAGCAGTGAATCGAAGTTTCCGCCGATAGTGTCTCCACTTTTAAATCCGGCATCTACGCGCACACCAGGGCCGCTTGGCAAATTCCATTTTGTGATCCGACCAGGTGCGGGTAGGAATGAGCGCCCCGGATCTTCGCCATTAATTCTAAATTCCAACGAATGTCCGCGAATAACTGGGTCACTAAAGCCAAGTATCTCACCCATCGCAATACGGAATTGTTCACGGACTAGATCTATGCCCGTTACTTCTTCGCTGACCGGGTGTTCTACCTGCAAACGGGTATTTACTTCAAGAAAAGAAATGGTCCCATCATTGCCAACTAAGAATTCGCAGGTACCCGCGCCAACATAGCCCGCCTCCTTCATAATGGCTTTACTTGAACGGTAGAGCTCTTCATTTTGATCACTTGTTAGAAATGGCGCTGGCGCTTCCTCTACTAATTTTTGATGACGGCGCTGAAGAGAACAATCGCGAGTACTCACGACAACAGCGTTGCCGTGCTGATCAACTAAAACTTGGGTTTCAACGTGGCGAGGTTTATCAAGGTAGCGTTCCACAAAACATTCACCTCGACCAAATCCTGCAATTGCTTCGCGAACCGCAGATGCGAATAACTCCGGAATCTCATCTAGTGTGTGAGCAACTTTCAATCCACGCCCACCGCCACCAAAGGCCGCCTTTATAGCAATTGGAAGGCCATGCTCTTTTGCAAAAGCGGTAACTTCTTCATGGCCTGAAACAGGATCCTTGGTTCCTGCTACAAGAGGTGCACCTACTTTAGCGGCGATACGACGAGCTGAAACTTTATCTCCGAGCGCGCTTATCGCTGCAGGTGGTGGACCGATCCAAATCAATCCAGCGTCAATAACTGCTTGCGCAAAATCTGCACGTTCCGAGAGAAATCCATAGCCTGGATGTACCGCATCTGCTCCTGAAGTCTTGGCGATAGCGATTATCTTTGAAATATCCAGATATGTTTGTGTAGCAGTTGTTCCATTTAACGAGTAAGAAAAATCAGCGCTCTTTACATGAATTGCGTCGCGATCTTCCTCAGAATAAATAGCGACGCTTTCGATTCCGTGATCGCGGCAGGCGCGCATTACACGGACTGCAATCTCACCTCGATTTGCTATCAGAATACGTTTCATCGCAACTCCTTTACTTGCGGCCACGAATATCCGAGCTGCGACATTGCCGACCTGAGAAAGGGCATCGATAGACCAACTACATTGGTGTAATCACCCTCAATAATCGGAATAAATGGGGAACCAAAACCATCTAGGGTAAAGCCTCCTGCAACCTGCAGCGGTTCTCCAGATGCAATGTAGTCATCGATTTCATCATTACTCATCTTAGAAAATGTCACTTTGGTTGTTACGCGATCCACAATTTCCCTGCCTTGCTCGGTATCAATTACGCAATGTCCGGTATGCAGTAGCCCACTTCTGCCACTAATAGCTTGTGCCCGCTCTCTTGCTACTTCCGGCGAACCAGGCTTTCCAAAGGAGATGCCATCAACATCAAATGTTGAATCACATCCGATAATTATCGCAGGGAAGTCAATTTGCTGTCTAACGGTGTGCGCCTTGGTCACCGCTAAAGCAATAACCATATCGGCAGGGGACATGGCGTTGAAAAAATCCGTCTCTTCATCCACCTGACTTACTTTTACCAATGGAGAAATGCCAGCCCCTTCAAGCAAGCGGCGGCGCGAAGTTGATTGTGAAGCGAGAACAATTTGCGGCATTACTTGTTCTTTCGCCGAGCGCCAAAGGTAATTTGATGGGGTAGCGGCTGTCGCAATTGCGGCAATCCAAAGACGCTGCGCTTGACCACTGGCACAAGAACTAGCGCATCGTGGTTTTCTAGAACCGTCTTAATTGCCTGCAGTTCTTCCGCGCTAGGGTTTCCAGAGGTGACTGTAAATTTCATTACAACGGAATATTTCCGTGTTTGCGCGCTGGCAAGATATCTCGCTTAGTCTTTAAAGTGCGAAATGCTTTGGTTATGTAGGCGCGTGATTGATGTGGCTCAATCACGCTATCAATTGTGCCTCGCTCGGCGGCGGCGTAAGGATTAGATAGCGTTTCGGTGTATTCAGAGACTAATTCCGCCCGCACTTTCTCTGGATTAGCAGCTTCAGCAATTTCTTTACGGTAGAGAATATTGACCGCACCTTGCGCTCCCATTACTGCAATTTCCGCACTTGGCCAGGCGAAGTTAATATCACTACCCAAGTACTTTGAACCCATAACAATAAATGCTCCACCATAAGCCTTACGGGTTATCAGAGTAACCAGTGGCACGGAAGCCTCCGCGTATGCATAAAGCAACTTAGCCCCACGTCGAATTATTCCATTCCATTCTTGCTCGGTTCCAGGTAAAAAGCCGGGAACATCTACCAAGGTAAGAATTGGAATATTAAAGGCATCGCAGAATCGAAGAAAACGAGCTGCTTTCTCGCTGGAATTAATATCTAAAGTTCCAGCTAATTGGGAAGGTTGATTAGCAATAATTCCGATTGACTCACCTTCAATGCGTGCAAACCCGACGATAATATTTGGGGCATATAAAGCGTGTACTTCCAAGAATTCACCTTCATCAACCAGAGTCGTTATCAATTTCTTCATGTCATATGGCTGGTTGGGACTATCTGGAATCAACTCATTTAGCGCGATATCTGCAGCGCTTTCATCTAGGTTCTGTGTTGGAGGAAGGTGCGGAGATCCATCCATATTATTGGAAGGTAAATATGAAAGTAGCGCCTTTACATAATCAATTGCATCCGCCTCATTTTCGGCAAGGTAATGCGCGTTGCCAGATCGAGTATTGTGAGTTAAAGCCCCACCAAGTTCTTCCATTTCAACATCTTCACCAGTCACAGTTTTAATGACATCTGGCCCGGTGATAAACATATGTGAAGTTTCATTAACCATCACCGTAAAGTCTGTTAGCGCTGGCGAATATGCCGATCCTCCTGCGCACGGACCCAATATGAGTGATATCTGAGGAATTACGCCCGATGAGCGAGTATTAAGTCGGAAAATTTTGCCGTAGCCATTTAGCGAAGCAACACCTTCTTGAATACGTGCGCCACCAGAATCGTTAATTCCAATTAATGGGATTCCACTCTTAAGCGCGAATTCGGCGATCTTTACAATTTTCTCTGCGTGGACTTCGCCAAGACTGCCTCCCATTACAGTGAAATCTTGAGAGTAGAGAGCGATCGGTCGACCATCCACCGTTGCGGTACCTATCACAACGCCATCTCCGTATGGACGATTCTTCTCCATTCCAAACTGGGTAGAACGGTGGCGTGCAAATTCATCTATTTCGGTAAAGGATTGCGCATCAACCAATAAGTCAATTCGCTCACGGGCGGTCAACTTGCCTTTGGAGTGTTGTTTTTCGACCGCTCGTGCGGAACTACCGTGAATCGCTTCTTCAACACGAAGTCGAAGATCTTCAATTTTTCCTGAAGTTGTATGCAGATCTGGGCTCATGGCTCTACGGTACTAGGCGTGGGCACGTCAGCGCCAAGAGCGCCACTAGATAAATCAGTTATCGCATCACTGATCTCGCAGTACTGGCGAGTAAGCGTGCTTGACCTCACGACTTCTACGCAAAGCGATCTCGCAGATATGGTTAAAGTAAATTCTGCAGAAAACGGAGATGTAATCGCTGCTGAATTCCAAACAGCAGGACGTGGTCGAATGGACCGCGTTTTCCAAGCTCCACCGGGTAGCGCTTTATTATTTTCTTTCTACATTACACCTAAGAGAGACCGTGCTGATTGGGGATTTATCGCACACCTAGCTGCTCTGAGTATGCAGCAAGTTATTTCTGTAGATATTCCATCACACGTTTGGTTAAAGTGGCCAAACGATATTTTAATTGACGAAGCTAAAGTTGCCGGTTTATTAGCGCAAGCCACCAGTGATGGAATTATCATCGGAATAGGTATCAACGTCGCGATGGCACAAGGGGAGCTTCCAGTAGAAAGCGCCACCTCGCTTGCAATTGCAGGATCAAGTAATTTAAATCGTAATTTAATTCTCAGTAATTTTCTAAACCGTTTTGAGAGTAATTTCAAGAGGTGGGATGAAGGTGAAGACTTCATTGAGGGCTACAGCAAGATCTGTTCGTCGCTAGGGCAAAGAGTCAGGGTTGAGGTTGTGGGGCGAGAGAATCGAACCGGAATGGCGCAATCGATAAATGCATCTGGGGCACTAATCCTCGAAGATGGCTTTGAAGTTAACGTAGGAGATCTTGTTCATCTACGATAGCGATGTGAATGAGCGTTTTCCGACAGTCGGAATCATCGGTGCTGGCCAATTGGCGCGTATGAGCGTTGCGCCAGCGACGGCGCTTGGAATCAACCTTTTATTATTTGCGCAAGATAAGAACGATAGCGCAGCACAGGTTGCGCCCCACGTGGTTGGAGATTTCCGAGATTTAGCGCAGTTATTAGATTTTGCAAAGAAATGTGATCTCGTAACGTTCGAACACGAACTAGTGCCACACTCGGTCATAAAAGGTTTGGAAGCGGCAGGAGTAAGAGTTTTCCCGGGCTCTGAATCTTTTCAATACTCGCAGGATAAAGCGGCGATGCGTAAGAAGTTAGCGAATTACCCCAGCCCTAAGTGGCGAGTGATAGCCAGCGCGGAAGAAGCCTTTGCATATCCATTTATCGCAAAACGAATTTCAGGTGGTTATGACGGACGAGGCGTATGGAAGGTCGAAGATAAAGCAACTTTGGAAGATTTACTCACTACCCACCCCCAACTTCTAATTGAAGAGTTAATTAAATTCGATAGTGAAATCGCAGTGATGGTTGCCCGCTCTGAACATGGGCAAGCCACCTCGTGGGCTCCTACGCAGACGATCCAATCTGAAGGAATATGCACTTTGACAATTTCTCCAGCACAAGTGATTTCATCTGCAGTTGCCGAGCAAGCGCAACATTTAGCGCTATCGATAGCAGAAGAAGTCTCACTTATTGGTGTTATGGCAGTTGAAATGTTTGCCAAAGGAGATCAACTTTATTTAAATGAGTTGGCGATGCGTCCACATAACTCCGGCCATTGGACCATTGAAGGCGCTCGGACTAGCCAATTTGAACAACATTTAAGAGCAGTTTTAGATTTACCTCTTGGTGACCCAACGATGACCGCTCCTTTTGCAGTGATGGGCAATATTTTAGGTGGAGAAAAGACAGATATGTATCGACCATATCTCCACCTCATGGCGCGAAATCCTGGGCTAAAGTTTCACCAGTATCGAAAAGAAGTTCGCAAAGGGCGCAAAATCGGCCATGTCACTGTGATTGGTGAAAACCTTCTAGAATTAACTGAAGTAGCAGAACATGCACGCGACTATATGAGCGGAGAAATCGATGAGTGATGTAGCGATCATCATGGGATCAGATTCTGATTGGCCGGTAATGGAAGATGCTGCGAAAGTTCTTGACTCATTCGCAATCACATATACCGCCGAAGTCTTATCTGCTCACCGTATGCCACTTGAGATGGTGGCATTCTCACAAGGAGCAAAGTCACAGGGTTTTAAAGTAATAATCGCTGGAGCAGGTGGAGCAGCACATCTACCTGGAATGGTCGCCGCTCTGACAACCCTGCCCGTAATTGGTGTCCCGGTCGCGCTAAAGAATCTAGATGGAATGGATTCACTTCTCTCAATAGTTCAAATGCCGGCTGGCATACCAGTTGCAACGGTCGGAGTCGGAAACGCTAAAAATGCAGGAATATTGGCAGCTCGTATTCTCGGCATCAGTGATGCTCAAATATCAGAGAAGGTGGCTGATGCGCTTGTAGCAATTAACTCAGAAGCAAAAGAGAAGGGCGCTAATTTAAGCGCGCGACGTAATCAAAAAACAGGTTTTAACTAATCAGTTCGGCCGAGTGCGTGTACGCGCCAACCAGCAGCGCGCCATTTTTCACGATCAAGCGCATTTCTACCGTCAATTAAAAACTTTGATCTAACTAATTGACCAATTACGGCGGGATCTAATTCCCGATATTCCTTCCACTCGGTTAAGTGGAGAATTGCATCAGCACCTTTTACACAATCAGTTACCCGCTCGGCATAATCTAAGTGCGGGAAGCGCTTACGGGCAGGTTCTATGCCTTTTGGATCATGAACCACAATGGTGGCACCCGCTGCTTGAAGTTGGGCTGCGATATCGAGCGCGGGGGAGTCGCGCACATCATCGCTATCTGGTTTAAAGGTGGCACCTAAAATTGCAATTTTATACTGCGATAAATCTTCAGAAAGATCAGCGCGAACTACATCGATTACACGTTGCCGCGCCCGCAAATTTATTGCATCGATTTCTCTTAAAAACTCAAGGGCCTGATCTGCGCCAAGTTCTTCAGCGCGCGCCATAAATGCCCGAATATCCTTCGGTAGACAACCGCCCCCAAAACCAATGCCGGCCTGTAGAAAGCGGCTACCGATTCGTGGATCGTAACCAATTGCTTTTGCCAATACAGTCACATCACCACCAGCTGCTTCACATACTTCTGCCATAGCGTTGATAAATGAAATTTTGGTAGCGAGATACGAGTTTGCCGCAACTTTGACGAGTTCTGCAGTTGGTAGGTCAGCGCGTATCCAGGGTGTTCCAAGGTCAATGATCGGCTGGTAGACCTCTTTTAGAATATTCTCAGCGCGATCATTTACAACACCGACTACTAAGCGATTTGGTCTTAAGGTATCTTCAATCGCAAAACCTTCACGAAGGAATTCTGGATTCCACGCTAGATCTGCGTGCGGGGCGGAGATCGTTAAAATTTCGCGGAGCGCTTGCGCAGTTCCAACAGGAACTGTGGATTTTCCGACTACTAGGGCCCCATCCTTTAAAAAGGGGGCGATAGCGGCAATCGCTGACTTAACAAATGTTAAATCTGCGGCTAGACCTTCTTTGCTTTGTGGGGTGCCAACACATATAAAGTGAACATCGGCATCAGCAGCTGCTGAAAAATCTGTGGTGAAGGTAAGTCTACCGGTCTTGATTTCAGAAGCTAAAAGTGAATCTAGGCCTGGTTCGTAAAATGGAAGATTTCCACTTGAGAGAAGATCAACTTTGCCTTGGTCGGTATCAATTCCAACTACTTGAAATCCCAGAGAAGACATACAGGCTGCGTGGGTTGCACCCAAATATCCACACCCGATTACTGAGAGTTTCATAGAGTTAGAGTCTAAGGCACTTTCTATTTGATTTCGCCGCACGGATTTTCTGCTGCGGTGCGAGTCTTGAAGTTATCAATGATTTCAGGCTTCGGCTTGGCGGTACTGCTCGCGGATGGAGATGGCGTTACCTCATCAACAAGTGCGGCATCGTTGCGAATCCGATTCCAGAGATCTTCACTAAGCATCTCATCCCAAATCACGACAGAGCCGACACCATCGACACGTCCATTGGCATTAGATATCGGCACCGTTAGAGTCCGAACATTTCCAGAGGAGAGGCCACGCATTTGCTTGGCTAATTCCAACAAATCTTCTTTACTCAAATTTTCATCCATTTTTATAGTGGAAATTGTCGCGTTAATGAAATTGACAACTTTTATTGGGTTCAATAGAACTCCGGTGCTAGTAGCCTTTTTTAATACCGAGCTAATAAATTGTTGTTGCCTCTGCATTCTTCCGATATCGCCTCGCCCATCAAAGTCGCGCGTGCGAACATACTTTAGAGCTTCAATGCCATCGAGCGTATGTGTTCCTGCGCTAAGAGTCAGGTAGCTCTTCGGATCATCAATATCTACTTTTGTGCAGACTTCTATTCCGCCCAAGGCATTAACAATTCCGGCGAACCCGGCGAAATTTACTTCAATATAGTGATCAATTTTCAAATTCGTTGCACCTTCTATGGTTTCAATTAGTAAAGGTGCACCACCAAAAGAAAAGGCTGCATTTAGCTTATTCTGGCGCGCAGGTATCTCAGTTTTCCCATCCCTGTTTAAATGCGCCGGAATTGTGACTAGCGAGTCACGAGGAAATGAAACTATGAAAGCTTTATCTCTATCTTTACTTATGTGAACGAGTAACATCGTGTCAGAACGCCCACCTGCAGCGGTAGCGGTACTGCCGACGCGGAGCGCTTTTAGTTCTGCCTTAGTTAAACCTTCGCGAGTATCTGAACCGACCAAGAGATAGTTAAGAGCTTTTGAGGTTTTTTCAGGTCGATCTTCCAATCCTGAGAAAACGCTGATTCGATCGATTCTTCCACTGAGATGTCCGAGACTGAGCCACGACACAGAAGCAAGAACTACAACACTCAGAGAGAGTGATGTAATAATTTGTATCCTGCGCGTCGATTTCACATGCGCACTCTACTTGGGCGATAGCGTAGAGGGGTTATGACGACATTATTGGGCGAGTTATCTGTCTCACCGGCAGTTAGCGTCATCTTGCCTGTTCTCAATGAAGAGCCTCATTTAGCTGAATCTATAAGTGCGATCCTTGCTCAAGATTACAGCGGAGCATTTGAAGTAATTCTTGCTCTTGGACCTTCAAGTGATCGCACTAATGAAGTTGCGCAAGATTTGGCTGCCTGTGATAGTCGAATTAAGTTGGTGGAAAATCCTTCTGGAAAGACTGCAGCTGGTCTAAACCTAGCAATTGCAGCATCAGATAATCCAGTCATAGTTCGCGTAGATGGACATGCCAAGGTTCCAAATAACTATCTCTCTTTAGCGGTGTTGATATTGCGCGAAACTGGCGCGGTAAATGTTGGTGGAGTTATGGCAGCAGAAGGAATAACACAATTTGAAATTGCGGTCTCGCGAGCAATGCGCAGCCCGCTCGGAGTTGGCGCTTCCCGCTTTCACACCGGAGGAGAGGCGGGGGAAGTAGATACCGTTTACTTAGGAGCCTTTCGCAGAGAGGCGGTAATTGCCGCAGGTGGTTTCGACGAGAGATATACCCGCGCCCAAGATTGGGAGTTAAACCATCGACTTCGTAAAAATGGTGGGAAAATTTTCTTTGATCCGCGTTTACAGGTCACCTATAGACCACGACCTAATTTGCAGAAATTGGCGAAACAATATTTTCAATATGGTCGCTGGCGCAGAGTGGTTTCTCGCAGCCATCCTGGCACTGTCAACTTTCGATACCTGGCACCGCCTTTTGCGCTAGTAGGTACGCTCACTTCTGTATTTCTCGGATTGATAACCCACCCCATATTCTTTTTACCAGCAACGGTGTATGGAATTTTCATATTATTTTCTTCGTTGCTGATCGCTAAATCTGTCAGCGAATTTACTTATCTCATTGCAGTGATTCCGACGATGCATTTTGCTTGGGGTGCAGGCTTTATCACTTCAACAAAAGTATTGCGTTAGTTATGGGCATCTTTAAGCGAATAATCGTTCTTCTGACAGCAACGCTCTGCCTCACGCTCTTTCCGATAACAAATAGCTCGGCCGCTGTACCTGCGAGCTTCTCTTTCACGGGCAGCGGTTACGGCCATGGTGTTGGTATGAGCCAAATTGGAGCGCGAGCCAAAGCCCTTGCTGGTGAGTCAGCAACTGCAATTCTGACTTATTACTACACCGGAACTAAGGTTGAAACAGCAACAGATTCGCAAATTTTACGTGTCAACATCGGCAGATTGTTGACATCTACCAAGATTAGAAGCAATTCACGCGGGGCAAGGCTAGAACTCTATGCAGGAGAGCTCGGTGAGACCGAGACTTCGAGCGCGCTCTTAACTTTGCCCAGAAAGACCACGTTAAATATAGATCTCCTAAATAGCGAGCTAAGTATCTCGACTACGCGAGGTCCTAAAACAATCCAAATGATAAAGGGAAAAGTCTTTACTCTGCGCTGGAGTGGTACTCGTTATATGGAAGGCCCCCCTACCGTTCTTTCGGTGACAGCAGATACTTCGGTGAATCGCTATCGCTATGGTCAAATGGAGTTTAAGATAATTAGAAATAAGGTACTCGGAAAACGTTTAGCGATCATAAATTCAGTCAGACTGCAGGATGAGTATTTATGGGGAATCGGCGAAGTCCCTTCATCTTGGCCAGTTGCTGCATTGCAAGCGCAGGCGATCGCCTCTAGAACTTATGCACTTGCAAAGTCAGTCCGGATACGAAGTGCTTGTGATTGCCATCTTTACGGGTCCACCAGCGATCAAGCTTTTGTGGGCTTTTCTAAAGAGAGAGAACCTTTTTTTGGGCAGTTTTGGAAGAGCGCGGTGGATAGCACAGTAGGTCAGATAGTTACCTACGAAGGAGTACCGATCACAGCTTATTTCTCCTCTTCTACAGGAGGGATTACAGAAACTTCAGAACACGCTTGGGGCATAGCAACTCCTTTTACGCAAAGCGTTCCAGACTCTGCGAGCATTGATGTTAATTTCAATTCAAGATTTGCTAGCTGGGAGCGGCAAGTCACACAATCAGTTGTAGCTGCCGCTTTTCTACTGCCTGACGTAGCTTCGTTGCAAGTTATCTCGGTCAACCCGTCGGGTACCGTGGATCAAATTCAGGCGACATCTTCTACGGGAACAATAGTCACGCTAACTGGTGAAAAATTTAGGAGTCGGAGCAAACTACCATCTGCGTGGTTTTCGATCGTTGTTACTTAACTTTTAATTAGCGTGAAGAATTGAGTTAAGCCCACCCCAGGTACCGGTACGTGCCACGACTTCTAAGCAGCCATCTAGTGAGTTTCGCCGAAATAGTAAGTCATTTGCACCCGATAACGCACTAGCTTTTACGATTTCCCCATCTGGTAAGCGCACCTTTGCCGCTGCAGTTATATAGGCTCCAGCTTCAATTACACAGTTATTGCCGAGTGAAATTCCAAGTCCAGAATTTGCACCAAGCAAACATTTTTCACCAACTGAGATAACTTCTTTTCCACCTCCGCTTAACGTACCCATAATCGATGCGCCGCCTCCGACATCACTGCCATCTCCGACGACGACGCCAGCAGAGATTCGCCCCTCAACCATTGACGTACCTAACGTTCCGGAATTGAAATTAACAAAACCCTCGTGCATAACAGTGGTACCCGGTGCTAAATGAGCACCTAGTCGAACTCGATCGGCATCTGCGATACGAACTCCAGTCGGAATAATGTAATCAACCATGCGGGGGAATTTATCGACTCCAAAGACTGTGACATGGCCAAACTTTTGGCGCAGTCCGGCGCGAACTTCTTCAAATCCATCAATGGCGCAAGGACCAGCAGAAGTCCAAACCACATTGGTTAAAAGCCCAAAAATTCCATCCATCACGGCTCCGTGCGGTTGTATCAATCGATGTGAAAGTAAATGCAGACGCAGATAGGCATCGATTGCGTTTTGTGGCGCGATTGCAAGGTCGATTTCAATTGAAACTAGTTCGCGCTTTACTTTTCTTACTTCGTCAACTCCAAGCAATGGCGAGAGCGCTTTCTCTGATTGAGCAGATAGAGCGCTCAGCGCGCCAAGAGATGGGCTAGGAAACCAAACATCTAAGACAGTAGTACCGAAATAAGTTGCAATTCCGTGGCCAGATGCCAGCCCGGAAGGCGTTGGCTTTGATGAAGACATGCGATAAGCCTAACCCCTATCCTTTGGCTCATGCGTATCGCCGTTTACTGCTCTTCCTCACAGACTATTGATCCAAAATATATTGAGTTGGCGCACAATCTTGGGGCCGGCATCGCAACTCGATCTTGGGAATTGGTCACAGGCGGCGGACATATCTCGGCGATGGGTGCAGTCTCGCGCGGAGCGCGGGAATCTGGGGGCCGAACGATCGGTGTTATTCCGCAGCGATTAGTAGATATCGAATTTGCAGATAAAGAGTGCGATGAACTGCACGTGGTTGATTCCATGCGCAGTCGCAAGGCGATGATTGAAGATCTATCAGATGCATTTATCGCCCTTCCTGGGGGAATTGGCACCTTGGAAGAGTTATTTGAAATCTGGGTTGGTCGCTTTCTTAAGTTTCATAATAAACCAGTAATTGTGTTAGATCCCTTCGGTCTTTATACACCGCTGGCATCTCTG
>JAQCAO010000104.1 GCA_027731885.1 Actinomycetota bacterium
ATGGTGCGCGCGAAGGGATTCGAACCCCTAACCTTCTGATCCGTAGTCAGATGCTCTATCCGTTGAGCTACGCACGCCTATTTACTTGTATTACAGGCTAACACCTGTCTGCGAATAGTACAGGCTATTTAAAGCCCTCCCAAACCTAGTAATTCTTCGCGTAAAACCACCTTTTTTCTTGGTTTTCCGAGCGGTTCGCCAGCCGCAACTTCTGCAGCATTAATAACTTCCCAATGACTTTGCGAAACAAACTTTTTATCTTGAAGCAGATCGCTAACATCACCTTTATTTTTAGGGCTTTTTAAAGCTTCAGCTAATAACTTCATTACCTCTGATGCATCTGATTTATTTGTGCCTATAACCCCTGATGGACCACGCTTTGCCCAGCCGACTACGTAAAGGCTTTCACCAACTCGTCCATCGGTATTTACAACCTTGCCAGCTTGGTAAGGAATTCCAGGAATGCTGGCTGCTTCATATCCAATCGCGGTAATTACCAGACCGCATTTAATTGAAAATATCTCATCGCTTACGGTCCCTTTAAATACTACTTCCTCTACCTTGCCATCGCCTTTTATTTCGATTGGAGTGGCCAAAAACTGGAATTTCATCGTGCGCTCGTGGCTGGTAGCTTCTTTTTCGGAGATCAGTAACATCGCATCAAGATTGCTTTTAGAATCTTTCTCTATCTCGTCGCCGGCGCGAGTAATCGCCGCTTCAATATCTGACTTGTTGATTAAAACATTGGTGTGTTCCAGTTTTGGAAGTTCGCGAAGTTCAGGTGAGGTAAAGGCGGCGTTTTCTGGCCCACGTCGAGCGCTGATAACCACCTCACGAATTTTTGATCGCTTCAAAGCAGCAATCGCGTGATCGGCAGTATCGGTTGGATCTAACTCGCTTGGTTCTAAGGCCAACATTCGAGCCACATCCATTGCGACATTGCCCGCGCCAATTACAACTGCAGTTTGGCCATCTAGTGGCACGTCAACGCTATGAAAATCTGGATGGGCGTTATACCAAGGCACAAACTCGGCAGCCGATATCGATCCTGGTAAATCTTCACCTGGGATTCCAAGTTTCTTACCCACGGCAGAACCAGTTGCGATAACAACCGCGTCATACATCTCTTGCAGCTGTTCGATCGAGATATCTGTACCCAGCTCAACGGCGCCGAATAATCTGAAGTTGCCCGCTGTCGCCACCTTCTCGAAGACTTTAGAGACAGTCTTTATCTTCGGATGATCCGGTGCGACTCCGCTGCGCACCAAACCCCAAGGGGTAGGCAGGCGCTCAATCATATCTATCGAAAATTGCAGATCTTCACTCTGTAAGTTCTGTAAAGCCTGGGCAGCAAAGTAGCCGGCAGGACCTGCGCCAACGATCGCCACTTTAAAAGTTGCCATAGTTAAGTCTATTCGCCAGTTGGGGCGAACTAAACCTTTCCAATAATGAACTTGACTAAGTTGTTAAACCCGCCACATTTGCGGAAATTTTTAAGGTAGAAAGCCGTTCTGACAAACGGGGCGTAGCGACCAAAAACTCTTTGGAAAACCTGAGCCCGAGCTCGCAAATCTGACTCAGTTCCCCAGCGACTCCCGGAACTTTCTTCGGGGTGGATGGCGGTGGTTAAAGGTAAGAAAACCCCCTTGCCACCTTTTTTTAGCAAGTCAGTGATAAAAATGTACTCATCACCTAGGTAATTTTCGGCGCCAGCGCCAAACATCTCATCAAATGCAACGTCCTTGTTTCTAACGCTATCAACTCTGACAATCATTTCGTAAGTCGCCGCTTTGGCAGTATTGAACTTAGTTAGATTCTCTTTTTTATTTGAATAATCCTTACGCAGCACGCCGTTTGTATCTATAGCCCGAGTCAAAAGTAAATCACAATCTGGATTTGCTTCCAAGTAAGAAATCGCGGATTTAATACCGTCGCTTAAGAATACAATCTCGTCATCGGCAAATAGTAAGTACTTAGTTTTCGTGTTCTTTAAAACAACATTTCGGCTCTTAGCAACGCCCAGATCGTTAGATTTTATAGATCTAAATTCAAAGTTATTGGGAAAGGCAAGGTCAAGTTTTTCAGGCTCCTGTATCGAGATAAATACCTCATGTGCAAGATTTACGACTGGCGGTGTAATGTTTTTTACACGATTAGCAAGTGCGGAATAACCGATTGTTAAAATCTTCTCGCTCATCTAGACAATTCTTAACTTTTGACTGATTACCCACTGGATAGATGACACCACCAGGAATAGGGCGCTGAAATACCAAACCAAAGGGGTTATGGACCACGAAAGGGCTATAAAGATTGCAATTATTGCTAGTCGACCTAGGATAAAAACGCCGGCAAATGAAAGCCACCTTGGTTTGCGTTCACCTTGCAGCGCTCGATAAAGATTGTCATAGTGCCCGTAGATAATTGCAAAGAGCAATAAAAATGCGGCTGGGCGATTTAAATCTGCGATTACCGTTAGTCCAATAATCACCGCTCCTTCAAATGCGCGCAGAATAGATGGTGTCAGCCAATCAAACCTATTGCTTGATTTAATGCTCTTAAAGAAATCTAACTGATCATCAATTAACTCTTTATTTACTCGCTCTTTCGCCCAACGTCGTGTTACACGTATGCGACCCCTAAAAACTAGAACTATCGATATAGCCGCTAAAATTGGCATTATTGTGAAGGTAAAGGCTGCCCCACCAATCACAGATGATGCACTGATGACCAACCAGCGTTCGCCGATTGGAAATTGAATCGCTTTCTTCGCCCAATATTGCACGCGCGATTTCTTTGCCTTCTTCAAGGGAACGAAGCCATCACTAACTAGATTAAAGTCAATTATTGGTAATTTGGTACTTCTTAACTTTTTCATTCGCGCAAAGTTGTAATCCGAAAGGTGTCTAACTGCCTGAAAAAGCATCATCACCATTGCCGGAATCCAAAGATCTCGGCCATCTCTTGCTGCACCATAGGCTAAACCAAAGAAGACTAAGTACTCTTTTATGCGATCTGTTATGGCATCCAGCCAGGCGCCAAGTTGTGAGAATTTTCGCGTATATCGCGCTAGCTCGCCATCGACGCAATCAACGATTATGCTCAACTGCAGAAGTAG
>JAQCAO010000015.1 GCA_027731885.1 Actinomycetota bacterium
CATGCTTGAGCTTATTAATAATATCGCTACAGAACATAGCGGTTTGTCTGTATTCGCCGGTGTTGGTGAGCGTACTCGTGAAGGTAACGACTTGTTCCTTGAAATGACCGAAACTGGCGTTATCAATAAGACAGCCTTGGTCTTTGGTCAGATGGATGAGCCACCTGGCACGCGTCTTCGCGTTGCGCTTTCAGCGTTGACTATGGCTGAGTACTTCCGCGATGTTCAAAAGCAAGATGTCCTACTATTCATCGACAATATCTTCCGCTTTACACAGGCGGGTTCTGAAGTATCAACACTGCTCGGCCGTATGCCATCTGCTGTGGGTTATCAGCCAACTTTGGCCGATGAAATGGGCCAACTGCAAGAGCGCATTACTTCAACGCGTGGTCACTCAATTACATCTATGCAGGCAATTTATGTTCCTGCAGATGACATTACCGACCCAGCCCCACACACAACTTTCGCGCACTTAGATGCAACAACAGTGTTATCTCGTCCGATTTCAGAGCTTGGTATTTATCCAGCAGTAGATCCACTTGACTCAACATCACGCATCTTGGATCCACGCTATATCGGTGAGCACCACTTCCGTGTTGCAAACCGCATCAAGCAGATCTTGCAGCGCTACAAGGATCTTCAGGACATCATCGCGATTCTTGGTATTGATGAATTATCAGAAGATGACCGCGTACTCGTTGGCCGCGCTCGTCGCATCCAGCGCTTCTTGTCTCAGAACACATTCGTGGCAAAGGTCTTTACTGGTTTAGATGGTTCATTTGTGCCACTTACCGAGACAATCACAGCCTTTGAAGCACTTGCCGATGGCAAGTACGACCACGTTCCAGAACAGGCATTCTTCATGTGCGGTGGCCTCGACGATGTCGAGCGCAAAGCCGCAGAGCTAGCGAAGAACTAAGTTAAGGAATACAAGATGGCACTTAACGTCGAACTGGTATCGCCAACACAGCGTGTGTGGTCCGGGCAGGCAACTTTTGTTTCTGCTCGCACAACTGAAGGAGAACTTGGCGTTCTTCCTGATCACTCACCGCTCTTTGGCGTACTGGTTGACGGTGCCGTAAGTATCAAAGCAGTTGATGGAACAACTAAGGAATTCAACGTACAAGGCGGCTTCTTATCTGTCGCTAACAACCGCGTTTCGATTCTCACCGAGAGCGTTAATTAAAGCCGTCTCACTTTAAGTGGTGCTGCGTAACTATCTTACGTAGCGTCTTTGACTTTCCGCGCATCACAATTGAATGGCTAATCGCACCATAAGGTGTGTAGCGAATTCCATTTATAAGTTCACCATCAGTGATCCCGGTTGCAGATAGAAAGACATCATCTGAATTACATAAATCGCGTGTTGTCAGAACCTTGACTTCGGATTTTCCATCGTTATATAGCTGACCTTGGATACTTCCACCCAGACAGATCATTGCTGCTGCAGTGATTACTCCTTCAGGTGTTCCGCCAATTCCCATCAAAAGATCGATTCCAGAGCCAGGAATTGCTGTCTCTATTGCTGCAGCGACATCACCATCTTGAATCAAACGAATGCGGGCTCCAGCGGATCTAATCTCTGCGATGAGATTTTCGTGGCGCGGGCGATTAAGGACAACAACTGTAAGATCGCTGATATCCAACTCTTTTGCTTGAGCGACGCGTTTCAAATTTTCACTAACTGACGCTTGGATATCAATTAGCGCAGCAGCTTCGGGCCCGGTAACAATTTTATTCATGTAGAAACTCTCGCGGGGATCGTACATAGTTCCGCGTGGAGCTAGCGCAATGACGCTAATGGCTCCATTCATGCCTTGCGCGGTCAGGGAAGTTCCATCTATAGGATCTACCGCAACATCGCAATCTGGTCCTTCACCATTTCCCACGCTCTCACCGTTGTGAAGCATCGGCGCATTATCTTTTTCGCCTTCACCAATAACAACTGTTCCATTCATATCAACTGTATTAATCATTGCGCGCATCGCAGCAACGGCTGCGCCATCGGCTTGGTCTTTATCTCCACGTCCGACCCACGGCGCTGCAGCTAGAGCAGCTGTTTCTGTGACTCTTACTAATTCAAGAGCTAGATTGCGATCTGGAATTGCCAAATTACTCCCTCTTAACCTGCGCACCTAGGCGCACTAGATCTTCCGCGAAATTTGGATATCCACGATCAATATGGAAAGCGCCATCAACAGTGGTTTCGCCATCTGCGACCAGCGCAGCCAATACTAGGCCGGCACCAGCCCGAATATCAGTTGCCTCAACTGGTGCACCAGATAACTGTGGGATGCCATCAATTGAAGCGTGGTGGCCATCAACCGAAACTTGTGCGCCGAGGCGAGCTAGTTCATTTACAAACATAAAGCGTGATTCAAAGACATTTTCCGTAACCATGGAATGGCCATCGGCTACTGCATTCATTGCAATGATAAATGGCAGCAAGTCAGTGGCAAATCCTGGATAAGGAAGGGTTGCAACATCTGTGGCACGTGGGCGTTGATTCATCTGTACACGGAACCCATCGGCAGTTGAGGTAATAATCGCACCAGCGTGTGCCAATTTCTCCAACATAACTTCCATGTGATCGGCGCGACCACCATTAATCGTGATATCTCCTTGGGTCATTACTGCCGCAAATGCCCAAGTGCCAGCGATGATTCGATCAGTAATCGTGGTGTGGTCGGTTGGATTTAACTTTGCAACGCCAGTGATCTTTATAAGCGGCGTACCTAGCCCCTCAATCTTTGCGCCCATAGAAATTAAGAATTCGCCAAGGTCAACTAAATCTGGTTCGCGTGCTGCGTTATCAATGGTTGTATCACCTTTCGCCAATACAGCGGCGGTCATTAAGTTTTCGGTGGCACCAACACTTGGGAAATCTAAATCAATATCCGCACCCGTTAAACCGTTGGGAGCTGCAGCAATTACATAACCGTGTTCCACATGGGCGTTAGCGCCAAGAGATACTAAGCCTTTTATGTGAAAATCTAAACCACGCGAACCAATTGCATCGCCACCTGGCAGGGCCACTTCAGCGCGTCCGGTGCGGGCAACGAGTGGACCTAATACGTTAATAGAAGCGCGCATTTTTCGAACCAAGTCGTAATCTGCGCGATGCTGTGGCGTTTCCGGCACATCTATTGTGACAACTGATCCAGTGTGGGTAACGGTACAGCCCAGGCGAGTAAGTAAATCCGACATAATTTCTACATCTGCGATATCTGGAACATTACGAATCGTTGTTCTTCCGACTGCGAGCAATGAGGCGGCCATTAATTTAAGGACCGAGTTCTTCGCCCCTGTAACGCTAACTTCACCCTTGAGGCTGGAGCCACCGACGATGCGGAAGCGGTCGCTGCCCGCATTGCCCGAAGGTGCCATAAGCCAAGTCTACTTATAGGCTAGGGCCATGGTTAATTTAACGCGTATTTACACCAAGACCGGCGATGATGGTTCAACCTCTTTAGGAGATATGAGCCGCACCTCTAAGAATGATTCACGTCTTGAGGCTTATGCCACTGTTGATGAAGCTAATTCAGCGATTGGCGTTGTTATAGCAACTGATGAGTTAACTGATGAAATTCGCGCGCTACTTGTGCGAATTCAAAATGATTTATTCGATGTGGGCGCCGACCTTTGCACGCCAGTTGTAGATGCACCCGCCTTTGAGCCGCTGCGTGTATTGGAAAGCCAAGTTACCTTTTTAGAAGAGCAGATCGATAAATACAACGCTGATCTTGAACCACTTCGTTCATTTGTATTACCTTCTGGTACCCCAGCAGCAGCACATTTACATGTTGCGCGCACCGTAGTCCGTCGCGCCGAACGTCGCACCTGGGCTGCAATTCATGGTTTCGGAACCGGCGTAAATCCATTAACTGCAAAGTACTTAAATCGTTGCTCTGATCTCTTATTCGTTCTAGCACGTGTTGCCAATAAGAAAATTGGCGATCAACTGTGGGTCCCCGGAGCTAACCGCTAACTCTGTAAGATCGCGCGCGCAATTTTCTCATCGCGCGCAAAGACAAAAATTCTTGGGCCATCAGTGGTCTGTGTCAGCGTAGCTTTAATGTGCGCTTGCTCTAACTTTAGGCGTAAAATTTCTCCGGCGATATGGTTACTTGGATATGCGACCGCAACCAGTGCGCCATAATCATCTTCACCTCCTGTTTTAGGCGTACGTTCGACAACTGATTTACCGCGCGCAAAAGCCCACTTTAAAATTAACGCCAATATACCGACGGCAAAGAAGCCACCAAAGCTACTTAAGAAAAGGCCGTTATTGATTCCGCCGAGCATTAATCTAACTCCACTGGTTGATATTCAGTATTGGGAAGAGGTCCCGTTGGCTCACTTTGATTACAGTCGACGCTGATATTTGAAAGAACGTGCCCAGTACCGATTGGCTCTGTCGTTACCAATAAAATTGTTATAACTTTCTGCGGATTACTCTTTGTTGCAGATGTTGTTATTTTGCCGAAGGTCTTTAGAGTTTTATCCTCGGGGGATGTAGCGCCAACTACATCTGCAGTTACTTGCCACCAGCGACAGCCTAATTCTGAGGCCACCAGCACCGCCCCACAGGTAAATTTAGTGCACGACTTGATTTGGGAAGCGAGCCCAGATTTGGCTGACAAAATTCCCACCAGCTCTTTCGCCGTTGGAATCTTCATATAGAGATTGGTCTCACCAAGTGGATCTGTTCTAAATCCTACAGGTGGCCATTTTGGAGAAGGTGAAGGAGATAATTTCGCTTCCTTCTTCTTTACTGGAGCCTTCTTTTTCTTTACCGGCGCTTTCTTCTTTGCTGGTGGTTTTTTAACTGGAGCCTTCTTCTCCACCACCTTTTTGGAAACGCTTGCCTTGGGCTTCGGAGTAGGTGACTTTGTAGCCGCCGAGGCGGGAGTTACCGTAAAAACCAGCCCTATAACCAGAGCTAGTGATAATTTCCTATATCTAATCATTTCTGTCGATCCCATTTAAAGGTGCGAATAGAAATTATTAATCCAGCGATAAACCAGGCAAGGATAATCAGAAAAGATCTTCCAGTTTCCCAGCTGCCGGCAACTTCCGCTGCTGCAAATGAATCAGGTAAGAAGACAGAGCGCATACCTTGTGTCATCCACTTCAGAGGAAAGATTGCGGCAACTTGTTGCATCCACGCAGGCAGATCAGTAAAGACAAAGAAGACGCCGCTAAAGAATTGCAAGATGATGACCACAGGGGAAACGACCGCGGATGCGCTGCGACCGCTCTTGGGAATCACTGAAAAAGCGATTCCGAGAGAAGTAGATGCAGCGCTGCCCAACAGAATTAACCAAGTAAAGGTTAACCATTTTGCCGGATCAGTTGGGAGATTGACGCCGAAGAAAAGCACCCCAGCAATTAAGAGAAGAAAAACTTGAATCACCATAGTCACAAATACCACAATTGCTTTACCTATAAAATAACTCGACGCCGGCATTGGCGTTCCGCGGAGTCGTTTTAGAG
Source organism: Actinomycetota bacterium (assembly GCA_027731885.1). Lineage (GTDB taxonomy): Bacteria > Actinomycetota > Actinomycetes > Nanopelagicales > Nanopelagicaceae > Planktophila. The sequence goes on from JAQCAO010000015.1 coordinate 5,497, forward strand.
TTCCAAAATCACGCTCCACTGGGATCATAATTGCTAATTGTTGAAAACCGGTATTAACAAGGCCAGATGCGATCATTCCAGCGACAAAGTATTGGCTAAATGTGACGCCATCGGTGAGTTCATTTGTAAATACTGAACCAAAGATTGCTAGCAACATAATTGGAAATGCCAATGTGAAGACTACTGATTCGCGCTGGCGCATAAATTGTTTGACTTCTAAACCACCACGGGCGATTCCTATTGCTAAAGCGCCAGGAACTTTATTTTTGGAAATTCTATTTGTGGACATCAGCGCCTCCAATCATTTCAATGTAAATATCTTCTAGTGAAGCGCGCTTTACCGTGAGTTCAGGGATTTCCCCTTGATAAGTCTCAGTGAGCTTGCGTACAAGTGCAGTTGGATTGTCGGTGCGCTCAGATTTTGGACCATCTACTCCTAACCAGGAGACAGTGGCCAATGATGTGGCGCGCCCGCCAAGGAGCGCTGGGGTAGAAACCTCAACGATTACGCCACGGTTTATGACTGCGACACGGTCAGCCAGGGCTTCTGCCTCGTCGAGGTAATGCGTCGTTAATACAATTGTGGTTCCGTTATCACGAAGGCCTTTAATTAGCGCCCAGAAAGCGCGGCGCGCTTCTGGATCAAAACCAGTCGTCGGCTCATCAAGAAATAAAAGTTCTGGAGAACCAATAATGCCAAGCGCCACATCTAAGCGTCGACGTTGCCCGCCGGATAGGGTCCGGATCAATTCATTTGATTTTTCCTCAAGACCAACCGCGCTGACAACTTCTTCAACATCTCGGGGGTTGGAATAATACTTTGCAAAATGTGCAACCGTATCTTTCACCGATAAATCACCTGCATCAGATGTTGATTGCAGAACTATGCCGATCCGGTTTCGCCAGATGCGTCCAGCTTCACCCTTTAAAGCGGGGTCGGTATCTAATACTGAAACTTCACCGCTATCTCGAGTTCGAAAACCTTCGAGTATTTCTACGGTAGTCGTCTTTCCCGCACCATTTGGGCCAAGTAGCGCAAATATCTCTCCTTGCGCGATATTTATATCAATCCCAGCAACAGCCTGAGTAGATCCATAGCTCTTCTTCAGGCCTCGGACAGATATCACGCTGCTCATATGGCTACCTTGCCACATTGTCGGCAAAAGTGCGAGAAAATACCTTTATGAGCCCACGTCGCAACTTTCCAAAGGGTCGCCGGCCAAAGACGGAAGATCGAGAAATATCTACATCGAATCAAACAATTGAAGAGCACACAGATGGTGATTTTATTGTTCGTAAAATCACAGGCTCGAGTTCAAATAAACCTTATCGTTGCCCTGGTTGTGATCAAGTCATTCCTATGGCTACGCCGCACACAGTTGCTTGGCTGGTGGGTGATGAAGATAACCGACGCCATTGGCATAACGCGTGTTGGGCAAAACGTAATCAACGCAGACCCAGAACAGAGCGCACACGAAACGCACCCCGCTTTTAAAATCTAACCCAGTCGGCAAATTTATGGGCCGACCATTAACCTAGTCGACCATTTAGTAAACGCGTCAAAGTAACAATTAACTTATCATTTCCTTTTGTCCGTTTAAAACTGGTAAAGGCAATCGGCAATTGGAAATGCGCACGAACAACTGTACGAGGATAAGTAAATTCTAAAATTCCTTCTGGCCCGTGAATACGACCATAACCACTATCTTTCACGCCGCCAAAGGGCACAGATGCGATCGCCGCAAAGGAGATAGTCGAGTTGATAGCGACCATTCCACAATGAAGTTGACGGGCAATTTTCTTACCTTGGCGCCTTGACCAGATAGATGAGCCAAGTCCATAACGCGAAGCATTTGATAGCGCGATCGCTTCATCCATAGATTTAACGCGATTTATGGCAATTGTTGGCCCAAATGTTTCTTCCAGCATCGCTGTTGAATTTTCAGGGACATCGAGCAAGATGACAGGCTCAACAAAAGGCGCTTTCACTGAATCAGATCCACCGAGGGCAGCCTTCGCACCTTTTGCTAGGGCGTCATCAATATGGCCTTGAATAACTTTAATCTGCGATGGCATTGTGGCTGGTCCATAATTTCCAACACCAGGAGCACCTGGATGAATACTGCGCGCAACCTTGAGCGCTTCTTCAATGAATTTATCAGCGATGCTTTCGTGTACATAGACACGCTCTGCGCCGATACAGGTTTGACCAGCATTGGACATCGCTGACCAAATAGTCGCATCAGCGGCGCGTTTGATATCTGCATCAGAAGCAACAATTACTGGATCTTTTCCGCCGCATTCCATAACAACCGGGGTCATAGTCGTGGCACAGCTGGCTGCCACCAATTTTGCGGTGCGAGTAGAACCAGTGAAAGCCAACTTATCAACGCCACTTTCGCAGAGATCTTTGCCAGTTGCTCCAAGCCCAGTGATACAGGTGAATACATCTGCAAAGGGTGCAACTTCGGCAAAAGTTTCCGCCAGAACTGTTCCAACACCCGGTGTGTACTCACTTGGTTTAAACACAACTGTATTTCCTGCCGCTAGCGCGTATGAAATAGAGCCCATCGGAGTAAAGATTGGGTAATTCCAAGGTGCAATTACTCCGACTACGCCTACGGGAGAGCGCTCTACCGTTGCAGACATATTGGCCATCAAAACACCAGGAGATCGGTGCGATGTACGCATTACATCTTCTGCGTGACGGGCCGCCCAACCTAAATGTCCGACGGCTAAAGAAGCTTCGAGTTTGGCATCGCTCACCGGCTTACCTGTCTCTCGCGAAACAATCTCAGTAATTTGATCTAACTTGAATATTAGTAAATTACTCCACCGCAACAAGACTTTGCGACGACCTTTAAACCCAAGGTTCTGCCAGGCAAGGGATGCTGTCCGGGCGCGGTTAACTGCCTCGTGCACCTGTGCGCGATCGGCAATCGGGTAATTTGCAATTACTTCTCCGGTGACAGGGTAGTGAGATGCAAATGTTGCGTTGGATAAAGTGGTCATGAGCAAAGACTAGACTCTCCTTTATGTCGCAGCCAGTACGCCCCAGCACAATTTTGCCCGCGCAGCGTACTCCTTTCTCTGTCACCACTTCAGATGGCGAAACCTTAATCGGCGAAGTTGCTACGCCACTTGATCGCTACAAGGGTGCGATCCTCTGCCTTCATCCACTTCCTACAGCTGGTGGAATGATGGATAGCCATATCTATAAAAAGGCCGCTAATCGATTACCTGCGATGTCTGGTATTGAAGTGATTCGCTTTAACACACGCGGTACAACCAGCGAAGCCGGAACTAGCACTGGTGTATTTGATAATGGTGGCGCTGAACGCTTTGATGTGGAAGCGATGATGGCTTATTGCCTAGATACTTTGAAGTTAGAGAATCTCTGGGTGGTTGGCTGGTCTTTTGGAACCGATCTCGCGCTACGTCACGCAAAAGATCCAAGAGTTAAAGGTTTGATTCTCTTATCACCGCCACTTCGCACATCTGAAGTGAGCGATATGCAATATTGGGCGGCAGATGGTCGCCCTGTGATTGCGTTAGTTCCGGAGCACGATGATTTTCTAAAACCTGCTGAGGCAAAAATTCGTTTCGCACCGCTTACACAAATCGAGATTATTGCCGTTGCCGGCGCAAAACATCTCTGGGTCGGCGAACCATCGGTCTATCGAGTGTTGAGTGAGATTACAAAGATTATTGCACCCGATAAATTGCCGCTACCGATTGAGATTTAAGTGTTATCTGCTCTCGGAAATACCACTTCATCGAGAATCAAAATAATAGACGCGGCAATTGGCACAGCCAGTAATCCGCCGACCAATCCAAGTAGTGAAGTTCCAATCAGCGCTGAAATAATCGTGACTGCTCCAGGTACAGATAAAGTGCGCTTCATTATGCGCGGGGTGACGATGTAGTTTTCGATCTGAACATAAACCACGTAGGCAATAAAAGTGATGATTCCGATTGAGACTGATTGTGTCAAGGCGATAATCGTTACAACCGTACAACCAATAAAGTGTCCAATAAGCGGAATTAACCCGCAGACCAGAACAATCATCGCAATCGCTATCGGTGATGGGAGCCCTAAAAGTAAAGAGAGGGCAACCACGAATACTGAGGCCATAAAGGCGATGACAATCTGACTGCCGACAAAAGATCCAACCCGCGAGATAACCGCGTTAGTTAAGCACTCGACACGGTCACGTCGGCTGGCTGGAGCAAAGCGAACTCCCATACCAACCATTTGCGGAAGCGAGGTAATGAAGTAAAGAGTGAGAATTAAGATCGTTAGCGCGGTAAAGGTGCCAGATAAAACAGATCTACCGACTCCGATAACACCACCGAACGCTGAAATAATAAGCGTTCCATCTGCCGTGATCTCTTTTAACTTACTTTGCAGAGAATCTATAACGCCAAATTGGCTATTTAGATCGGCGATCGTGGCGTTATTTTTTAGGTCGGCTAGCAGCGTCGGAGCGCTATTTATTAACTGAGTGCCTTGTGAAACGACCGGGGGGATAACCACTGCAATAAAGAAGATTACAAAGACGATTACAGATGTAAAAATCATGGCTACTGCGCTAGCACGGGGGATTCCGCGCTTTTGAATTGCAACTACAGCAGGATTTAATCCAGTCGCTAAGAAGAGAGCAACGATAATCAAGACAAATATTTGACTAGTGCTAGCAAGAGCGCGCATCAAAACAATTGCGACTAGCGCTCCTAAGGTTGCGACAAACCCAAAGTAAAAGGGATTTGTCCGATCTAACGGATGGCCCTGAATCCCCAAATCAGTTGGGGCTACACTTGCCTTAGGTTTACCTTTGATGCGATCAGATATTGCCATGTCACCTATTCTAAAGCGATATCCTTGCTTAATGGCGTTGCGCATTACGGGGTTAGGCGAGGAAATCGCTGCCGTTACAGGCCTGCCGTGGCATATTAATTTAGAAGAATGGCCAGAAGATCCAACACTCGCTAAAAAACGAGGTATTTCCCGCCACGTAGTCCGCTTGGTGCGATCAACTGATGATCCTGATTCAGAAGTCTATGCCGTAAAAGAGACGGTCTCTGAATTCGCCAACCGTGAATATAAGGCTCTACGAGAACTTGCACAGCTGGGTGCACCGAGCGTGCAATCAATTGCGGTGGTTGAGGGGCGCACCAGTGAGGCAAATGAAGAACTACCTTGCGCTCTAGTAACGCGCTTCTTGCCATATTCACTTCCGTATCGAATTTTACTTAGCGGTAAAGATGTAACTTCAAACGATATAACCATGATGGCCAATGCCTTAGCCCTACTTTTAGTGCAGCTGCATTTACTTGGCTTCTGGTGGGGAGATTGTTCACTCTCCAACACGCTCTTTCGGCGCGATGCCGAAGCATTTGCTGCATATCTAGTTGATGCAGAAACGGGTGAATTTCAGAAATCGCTGAGCGATGGTCAGCGCGAACACGATCTTGAGATCGCACATTTTAATGTTGCAGCAGAGCTAGAAGATCTAGCGCTCTCGGGAGTCCTTTATCCAGGTATAGATCCGATTCGCGCCAGTGAAGCTGTGATAAAGCGCTACCACCGAATCTGGAAAGCGTTAAAAGAGCGCCAAGTATTAGATCCGAAAGATCGTCACGCTGTAGAGCGAGCCATGCGTCAATTGCATAATTTAGGATTTGCAGTAGATGAAGTCTCTGTTTCTTTAGATGGCCAATCGCAGAAGTTATATTTCCAACCTAAACTTGTGGCACCTGGCTATCACCGCAATCGCTTAAGAGAGTTGACCGGTCTTGAAACAGAGGCGCTTCAGGCTAAACGATTACTTGCTTCACTCGATCGATTCCGCGGACGAGAGGCAAATCCAAAACCTCCAATCGCTGATTCAGCCAGGCGTTGGCTAAATGAAACTTATCGTCCAATAGTTGAGATGATTCCTGCAAATTTGGCAGGAAAGATAGAAGAGGCACAGTTCTTCCACGAAGTATTAGAGCATCGCTGGTATCTAGGTGAACGCGAAGGTCACGATGTTGGGTTAACATTTGCCGCACAGTCTTACATTGATGATGTAGCGCCATTGAGGCGTGGCTCTGGAGCAGAAACGGGGAGAAGTAAGTGACTCTGCCTCCAAATTTTGGTCGGGCCGTGGACTTGAGTTCGCTGGGAAAACCGAAAGCAGAGCCCACTGGCCCAATGCCAGGAATGGAGATATCTCCACAGAACTTCACCGAAGAATTTATAGCGATATCTAAAAGTAAACCGATAATTTTAATTTGTTGGTCACCGCGATCTGTTGAATCGCAAGAGGTGGTAGCAATTCTCGGTGAGCTGGCGGTAGAAGATCGAGAAGCCTGGATCTTGGCACGAGTCGATGTTGATGCTCAGCCACAAGTTGCGAAAGCTTTACAGGCGCGCGCGGTTCCATTTGCAGTTGCGATAATTAATGAACAGATGGTTCCGCTCTTCGAACAACCATACCCAGCAGAACAGATTCGCATGGTTATAGATAAAGTCTTGGCCTTATCCGCCGAACAAGGAGTAGGCGAAGCGCCAGTTGAGAAAATTGAACCCGAAGAAGAAGAGGCAATTGCTGCCCTAGATGCAGGTGATTACAGAACAGCTGAGGCTGCTTATAAAAAGTTATTAGCGCGCAAGCCGGGAGATTCTTTTGCCACTTTGGGGCTAGCCCAAACACAACTTTTGGGAAGAACAGATGGTTTAGATAGCGCAAAGATTATGCAAGATGCGATCGCAGCACCGGATGATATAGCGATACAAATCCAATGCGCCGATATAGAAGTCGTCAGTGGCTACCTAGAGCCAGCATTTGCTCGCTTACTTCGACTTATACAAACTTTAGATGGTGCAGAAAAGAAGTTAGCGAAAGATCGCCTACTTGAGCTATTTGCCTTAGTTGATCCAGCTGATCCACGAGTTATAAAAGCTCGCGCAGCGCTAGCAAATGCGTTATTTTAGATGAAGACGGTTCATCCAGATACTGAGTATAAATTAATTCAAGGGCTCTTCTTTGTTTATGCATTTTGATTATGTCTTGGATCGCGCGCTTTCCTGAAATTAAATCGAATCTCGGTTTAAATATTGGTGAATTCGGAACGCTTATTAGTACTGGTGCTTTAGGCGCAGTTGTTAGCCTCTTGTTTACCGGCCATCTAGTCCATAAATATGGAATCAAAAGAGTTATTTTGACCAATATCTGGATTATGGGAGCAGCTTACTTTTTTATCGTTCGCGCTTATTCACCCGGAGTATTTCTCATCTGCAATATCGCAATCGGATGGAGTACCTCGGCGTACCATATTTCGATAAATGCTCAGGGTTTTAACGCAATGGAGAGAATTAAAGATTTAACAGTGGCGCGCTTACATGGCATGTGGGCGCTTGGCACCCTGATGACTGCAATGTTGTCTGGTCTCATCGTTAATTACATCAGTATCACTTGGCATGTTGGTGGGTTGGCAGTGATTGCGACACTTGTTTTAACGACTATAGCGCTGCGACTTACCCCAGTTCTTGTGAAGGCTAATATAAACGAACACGAACATCTTCCACTTCGTACCATAATTACCTCCTTTAGGATCGACTGGTTGGTCAGTGGTGGATTTCTATGTGCCGTTTTCTTAGAATTTACTACCGGCGACTGGTCAGCAATCTTTGCTAAAGAGCGTATCGGCGTAGGTTCGGGATTAGCTGCTCTTCCTTATATTGTTTTTATGATTGCGATAATCATCGGAAGGCTAAATGCCGGTTCTCTGGCAAAACGCTTTCACGTCCATCATATGATTCGTTTCTTAGCGCTATTTGGCGGCGGCGGCTTCTTAACATTCCTTGCAATCACAGTTCAGATACCTGCAGACCATAAAAACATCGCCTTAACCACGATTTGTATCGCCTTTGCATTTGCCGGAATTGGTTCTTCCGTAATAACCCCATCTTTCTTCGCTGCAGCAGATCAACGATCTCCACTGCCAAGTGCGGTGGTCATAGGCCAATTAGGCGTTGTGAATATAATCGCAGTATTCCTTTTAAAGGCAGTGGTTGCTTGGACGGCGCAATTAACAGGATCGCTAGCAGTTGCCTTAACTATCCCAGCGGTAATGTTGATTTCTGCAGCCTTCTTCGCTCGCGCAGTAAAAGTGGGCTAAGCGCGCCTTAGCCAGATCCTTCGGTATTGCCGGGATCTGCAGCGTTAATATCATTGATCTGATACTTGTTTATAGCATCTTGAACAACGCTCTGCTTAACTTCGCCAGCTTTAGAGAGCGCAGCCAAGGTTGCTATAACAATCGACTCAGCATCAACTTTAAAGTGACGACGCAGCGCACCACGAGTATCAGAGAGACCAAAGCCATCGGTTCCAAGTGAGACAAATTCTTGCTCTACCCAACTAGCGATCTGATCTTGCACTGAACGCATGTAATCGCTAACTGCAATGACCGGACCAGGTGCGCCCTTTAACTTATTAGTGATGTAAGCGCTGTGGTGTTCACTTGGATTTAGGAAGTTGTGGCGATCTACGGCAAGTCCGTCACGTCGTAATTCATTCCAAGAAGTAACTGACCAAACCGAAGCAGATACGCCCCAATCTGATTGAAGCAACTTTGCCGCTTTTATCGCCCAGTTAACTCCAACGCCAGATGCCAAGATCTGCGCATTCTTCTTGCGCTGTTTCTCGCCTTTCTGGAATAAGTAAATTCCCTTCAACAACCCATCGACATCAAGGTCATCTGGTTCAGCTGGCTGTATATATGGTTCGTTATAAACAGTTAGGTAGTAATAAACATTCTCACTATTTTCACCATACATACGGCGCAGACCATCTTTAACAATATGTCCAAGCTCGTAGGCAAATGCCGGATCGTAGGCAACAACAGCTGGGTTGGTAGATGCCAACAATGGTGAATGGCCATCTTCGTGTTGCAAACCTTCTCCATTTAGCGTCGTGCGACCAGCGGTTGCACCGACCACGAAGCCACGTACCAGCTGATCGGATGCTGCCCAGAAAGCATCTCCGGTGCGCTGGAATCCGAACATTGAGTAGAAGATGTAAATCGGAATCATTGGTTCGTCGTGAGTTGAGTACGAAGAACCAACTGCAGTAAATGATGCTACTGATCCGGCTTCGTTAATTCCTTCGTGCAAGATAACGCCAGATGTAGATTCCTTATAAGACAAGATCAATTCGCGATCGACTGCGGTGTATTGCTGTCCGTGAGGTGAGTAAATCTTTAGAGTTGGGAAGAGCGAATCCATTCCAAATGTGCGCGCTTCATCAGGAATGATCGGGACCAAACGTGCACCAAGTCCCGGATCTTTAACTAAATCTTTAAGCATGCGGACAAAGGCCATAGTTGTGGCGATTTCTTGTTGACCTGATCCGCGACGAACAGATTCGTACGCCTCATCTGCTGGTTGTGCCAATGGGCGAGAAACGCTGCGACGACGTGGGAGCGATCCACCAAGTACTGCGCGACGCTCTTGCAGGTACTTAGATTCGGCTGAATCTTCAGCTGGCTTGTAATAAGACGGTGTGTATTTATCTAACTTGTCATCAGTAATTGGAATTCCCAGACGATCACGGAATTCGCGAATATCTTCCAGGGTCATCTTCTTCATTTGGTGCGTTGAGTTACGAGCTTCAAAGTGCGAACCTAGAGCCCAACCCTTAATAGTCTTCGCCAAGATAACTGTCGGGCGACCATTTGGTTGTGATGCTGCGGCATATGCTGCATACAACTTGCGGTAATCATGTCCACCGCGCTTTAACGCCCAGATTTGATCATCTGACCAGGTTGAAACCATTGCAGCAGTGCGCGGATCGCGACCAAAGAAGTTTTCACGGACATATGCGCCGCCTTCACCCTTAAATGTTTGGTAGTCGCCATCTAAAGTTGTGTTCATCAAATTAACTAGTGCACCCTCGCGATCCTGAGCCAATAGCGGATCCCATTCACGACCCCACACGACCTTGATGACATTCCAACCAGCGCCGCCGAAGATTGATTCAAGTTCTTGAATAATCTTGCCATTTCCGCGCACTGGTCCATCAAGGCGTTGCAAGTTACAGTTAACAACAAAAGTTAAGTTATCTAACTTCTCGCGCGATGCCAGGCCAATCGCGCCCAAGGTATCTACTTCATCGACTTCACCATCACCAAGAAATGCCCAAACATTTTGCTGACTCGTATCTTTAATTCCACGGTGCTGCAAGTAACGATTAAAGCGCGCTTGATAGATCGCATTAATTGGTCCGATTCCCATTGAAACAGTTGGGAACTGCCAGAAATCAGGCATTAACCGAGGGTGCGGATAAGAAGATAGCCCTCCGCCTTTATGCGAAAGCTCTTGCCGGAAACCATCTAGTTGATCTTCGCTTAAGCGACCTTCCATAAATGCGCGCGCATACATTCCAGGAGATGCATGTCCCTGGAAGAAGACTTGATCTCCGCCGCCAGGATGATCTTGCCCGCGGAAGAAGTGGTTAAAACCAACTTCATACAGCGCTGCAGATGATGCGTAAGTTGAAATGTGTCCACCGACGCCAACACCCGGTCGCTGGGCACGATGCACCAACATCGCTGCGTTCCAGCGAATAAATGCGCGGATACGACGTTCGATCGCTTCATCGCCAGGGAATTCAGGTTCATGCTCAGGGGTAATTGTGTTGATGTAATCAGTGTTGCGAAGTGCGGCTACTCCGATATTTTTTTCGTGCGCACGCTGTAGCAATTTCAATATCAAGAACCGAGCACGGACGGGTCCGGCGCTATTGAGTGCGGCATCGAAAGAAGCCTGCCATTCAGCGGTCTCGGTCGGGTCGATATCTACTAGCTGGTCGATGATCTGATCTGGGACGCCGAAATTCTCGCTCATGGTCGTATTCTCGCGCTTATGCTGCGGTAGAGCAAAATAAGCCAATATTTACTCTCAGAAAACCCTTGTCAAAGGTCACATGTTTCGGTGGACTTATCCCGTGGCAAAGGGGATGGGATTTGCTCAAGGCGAGATTGTCTTTGAAGTCGGTTATGACGCAGACTGTGATGACATCTTACGTAAAGAGATCGCAGCAACCACAGGTACAAATTTTGTTGAAGGTACGGCTACTGAAGTCGTAGATGCCGTGCTCTTATGGTGGCGCGACGGTGATGGAGATCTCGTTGATGAGTTGATGGATGCGCTCACTTATTTAAGTGAGACAGGACCTATTTGGGTTTTGACTCCGAAGGTTGGGCGTGATGGACACGTCGAGCCAAGTGATATTCAAGATGCGGCGCCGATCGCCGGCCTGAGCCAAACATCAACCTTGGTTGTTGCAAGCGATTGGACCGCTACTCGCCTGGTCGCACGAAAGGCTGGCAAGCGCTAGATTTCTCATATGAGTCAAACAATTACAGGGCTATCAGTTGGATCCATTGCTCCAGATTTTGAGTTGAAGGATCAGCACGGCGCGGTAGTTTCGCTCTCATCTTTTAAGGGAGAGAAAAATGTAGTCGTACTCTTCATTCCATTTGCATTCACCGGAACTTGCACCGGCGAACTCTGTGCAATCCGCGATGATTTATCTGCATTCCAAAACGATGATGTTCAAGTTTTAGCAATCTCATGTGATTCACCATTTACTCAAAAAGTTTTTGCTGAAAAAGAGGGTTACAACTTCCCAGTGCTTGCAGATTTCTGGCCACACGGTGCAGAAGCAAAGGCCTTCCAAGTATTTAACGAAGATGTGGGATGTGCGATGCGCGGTACTTTCATTATTGATAAATCAGGTGTAATTCGCTGGGCGGTCGTAAATGGCCTCGGAGATGCGCGTGATAATGGCGATTACAAGGCTGCAATCGCTGCTCTTTAGTTGAGGTAGTATTTGCCCAGCAACAATCGGGTGCTTAGCTCAGTGGTAGAGCGTCTCGTTTACACCGAGAATGTCGGGGGTTCGAAACCCTCAGCGCCCACCAGAAAATTCCATATGCTGTAAACGCTCTTACGGAGGCAGTTATGAAGGCGACCCCGAG